>NZ_JBHWVJ010000002.1:58155-239854 GCF_042736725.1 Streptomyces sp. NPDC060028
GTTCTGGACCCAGCACCGCATCGAAGGCTGACGCGGCGCCGGGGGCGCGCCGGGGGTTCCCCCTGGGGGGGGCCCCCCCGGGGGCGGGGGGGGGCGGGGGCCGGCGGCCGGCCCCCCCCCCCCACCGCTCTCTCGGGGCGACGCGGGGAGGGGGTAGGGGAGGTCGCGTCGGCCCCGGGCTCCGAGAGGCCTGGCTCTAGCGGCAGGCGCGCCCGCCGTTGATGCAGCCCACCGCGTCGGCCATCAGGCGGTCCGACATGACGTTGATGAAGTCACCGTGATCGGTGACCGGTTTGTGGAGCTGCTCGGGGAAGCTGTCCACGGCGATCCGCGCACCGGGACTCACCCCGTAGGTGATCCGCTGCACCAGCTGCGGGATGGCCTTGAAGCCCTTCGGGCAGGAGCCGTCGCGGGCCGCGAAGGCCACGTGGGTGCGGTGGTTGGCGCTGTCGGCGTTCTTGCCGTCCCAGCAGTTCTGGAAGTTGAAGGTGCGCACGACGTCACTGCCCTTGGGGCAGATCGGGTACTTGTCCTTCAACTGGCGGTTCTCGAAGCCGGTGCAGCTCCAGGAGGCGTTGGCGTTGGCCGTACCGTTGGTGAGCGCCTTCGCGTCGCCGGTGATGATCCGCAGGAAACGGGGCATGGCCGCGACCCGGCTGACGGCGCTGCCCTTGAACTCGATGGTCACCTGCTTCGGGCGCAGGATCGTGCCGACGTTCGCGTCCTGCCCGCCGCCGGGCGCCTTCGCGTCCTTCTCCGCCCGGCCGTCGCGCAGCCGCAGCACGGGCCAGTAGTAGGTGGACTGGTCGCCGTTGGTGCAGGTGGTCCCGGAGGCGGCGAGGCTGTTGTTGGTGGAGAAGGCGTCCGCGGTCTTGTTGCCGACGTAGTCGTGCATGTGGTGGGCGCCGTTGCCGACGCCGGGCGCGACGATGACGTTGTCGGGGTTGAGGTGGCGGTTCTCGTTGCGGCCGCACTGCACGGCGAAGGACCCGGTGGACGCGCCGGCCCGGCGGGCGGGGGTGCGTACGTTGGGCTTGACCGAGCCGATGGCGACGAAGTCGCTGCGCGCCGGACCGCCGGCGCTGCCGCCGCCGCCCTTGCGGGCGAGCCCCTGGGCGTCGCCCTGGGCCTGGCTCTGCGCCTGCCCCTGCGCCTGCCCCTGCGCCTGGCCCTGCTCCTCGCTCTGGGCCCCGCTCGGCGCCTCGCCCTGTGCGGCCGGTTCGTCCGCGGGGTCGGCGGCCGGGGCCTGCTGCATCGAACAGGTGCTGAGCGGCTCCAGCCCTTCGGGGCGGGCGCCCGCCTTCCCGATCGCGTCGGACACTCCGGCTATGGTCTTGGTCCGCTGCTCCTTCAACTCGGCGAGCAACGCGTCGCTCTGGGCCCGTCCCGAGGACAGCTTGCCGTACGCGTCGGCGACCTGGGTGTCCAGCCGAGCGAGGTTCTCGTCGACCTCCGCGCGGGCCTGTTCGGGGACTTCGCGGAGCTGGTCGCCCACGTCGGGGCAGTCGATGGTGGCGGTCACCGGCGCCGTGCGGGAATCCTGCCCGGCAAAGGCGCCCTGCGCGACGATCACCACCCCGCCGCCGCCCAGGACCAGGGCGGACACCACGGCGAGGGCCTTGTGTGACGGTCGGAGACGGCGTTTGTGGCCCTTTTGGCTCATGCGATCACTTCACTTCGTCGGTCGGGAAACGGTGGAGGGAGCCGGCGAGGCGTCGGCGAGGCCGTCGAAGTCGACGAGCCCGCTGTCCTCCAGGACGGTGATGTGGTCCAGGACCGTGACGTTGGCGTCGGTGGCCAGGGCCCGGACCATGGAGTTGCGCGTCTGTGCGCGCACTTGGGCCACGAGGGTGAAGACCTTGCCGTGGGCCCGGCGCAGCAGCTGGATGAACAGCCGTTCGTACTGGGCGCCCTGGGCGCGGTCGAGCTGGTCGAGCCACCCCTGCTGCTGCGCGCTGGGCTGGCTGGGCAGGTCGACGCCCAGGGCCTGGGCCGTTTCGATGACCCGCCGGTCCAGTTCGGTGTGGCCTTCGACGAGATGCATCCCGGCGGTGCGCACCATGGGGCGCGTGCCGCGCTGCTGGGCCTGACGTCCCGCGGGCAGTTCCCACAGTCCGGCGAGCCGCACCTTGCGGACGAAGTCCCGGTCCTGGGGGGTGAGCGGACCGAAGGCCGTGCTCAGGATCCCGGCGCCGTCGTCCTCGCCGGCGGACGTCGCGGCGGCCGCGGACCGGCCGCCGAATTTCTGCACGGGGATCAGCAACGCGATGAGCGTGAAGGCGAGGGCTCCGATGACGATGCCCGTGCCCATCACGTATCTCGAAGCGAGCGACATGCCTCCGACGGTGGACCGGCGGAATGACAGCACTGTGCCTCCTTGCTACGGGGGCCCGGGAGGGCCGCGGGGGCCGCAGACTCCGGTGATCGCGCCGTCCGCACCCGCATTCCCGGGTGCCAAGGGACGCTAGTGCCAGTTGTGGTGCCCGCATTGAAGGACCATCACGATTGGACAAACATCCGGGCAACCCCTCGGGAGGCTGGTACCGTGCCCGGCCCGACGGATGCCGGGCAAACTCCCCTGGCGTGTCGGCCAGTTGTCCGGATTTGAGCTCGTTCGTGAGGAGCACCACGACCGACCCTTCGGGATGATTCGCGGGGACGGTCCGTGTAACAGGGTTGGCGGGGAAACGACTTCACGGAAAGGAACGTTCTCCTTGCGCATGAAACGATTCGCACCGCTCATCGCCGCCGCCGGCGCCATCGCGACTTCGCTCCCCCTGCTCTCCGCGGTCCCGGCGGCCGCCGCCCCCGCGGCCGCCCCGGAGTACTCCCACCAGAAGCCCGCATGGGTCCGCTGCAGTCCCGACCTGCCGGCCACGTACGAGTGCGCGACCGTCAAGGTCCCGCTCGACTACCGGCGCCCCGAGGGGCGGACGCTCGACATCGCCATATCCCGGATCAAGAGCGCGAATCCGACGAAGCGGCACGGGGTCCTGCTGCTCAACCCGGGCGGCCCGGGCGGTTCGGGTCTGGACCTCCCGCTGATGGCGGACGAGGCGATGCCCAAGGACGTACGGGACGGCTACGACCTCATCGGCTTCGACCCGCGCGGGGTCGGGGCCAGCAGCCCGGTCACCTGCGGGCTGAACGACGCCGAGCAGCAGTTCGACCGCGCGTACCGGCCGGAGACCTTCGCCGCGGACGTGGCGTGGTCCCGCACGGTCGCGGACAAGTGCCGGGAGAAGTCCGGCTCGGTCCTCCCCTACATCACCACCCGCAACACCGCGCGGGACATGGACTCGATCCGTGCGGCCCTGGGCGAGCGGAAGATCTCGTACCTGGGCTACTCCTACGGGACGTACCTCGGCGCGGTGTACACGCAGCTCTTCCCGAGCCGGACCGACCGCTTCGTCCTCGACAGCGGAGTGGACCCCGGCCGGGTCTGGCGGGGCATGATCCAGGTGTGGGCGACGGAGGCCGAGCCGGCCTTCGCGCGGTGGACCCGGTGGACGGCCGAGCACGCCGGCGAGTTCGGGCTCGGCGACTCGCCGAAGGCGGTGTCGGACACGTTCTGGGCACTGGTGGCGCACGCGGACCAGGACCCGATCGTCTTCGGCGGCCAGAAGATCACGGGCGACGACATCCGCGCCGCGCGGGCGCTGTTCTTCTATCCCTCGCAGGCCGCGCCCCTCGTCAAGGCGCTCAAGGACGCGGCTGACGGCAAGCCCACCGCCTCGGCCGTGCCCGACCTGAAGCAGTTCACGCAGTCCGCCCGGATCGCCCAGGGGGCCAAGTCCACCACGGCGGCGTCGGCGTTCGCCGCCGACCCGGCCCCCGACAACGGCACCGCCGTCTTCTGGTCCGTGCTGTGCGGGGACACGGGCGCCTGGCCCAAGTACGCCGAGCAGTACGAGCGGGACGCCGTCAAGGACAAGGCCAGGTACCCGCTGTACGGGGACTTCGCCTCCAACATCAAGCCGTGCGCCTTCTGGGACCGGCCCGTCGAGTCCGCGACGCCGATGCGCACGAAGGCCAACGTGCTGACCGTGCAGAACGAGTGGGACTCGCAGACCCCGCTGGCCAGCGGCCGGGACATGCACCGCGCGCTCAAGGGCTCGCGGATGGTGCTGGCGATGGGCGGCGAGGGCCACGGCGTGTACCTGGCCGATCCCGCCTCCTGCGCCAACGCCCCGGTCGACTCGTACCTGACCACGGGCCGGCTGCCGGCCGAGGACGTCACCTGTCAGACGCCGCCGGCCGCGGCGGAGCGCCGGGCGCCCCTGACCTCACCGGTACCTGACCGCTTCCCGGCCGGGGCGGCCCGCTTCTGAGCCGTCGCCCGCCCGGACGCCCTCGCCTCCACGGCCGCCTCGATGCGGCGGCCGGAGCCGGGGGCGTCCCCGTACGGCGGCCGGGCCGCCTCAGCCGAGCAGGGCGTAGACCGTGGAGGCCTTGGCGGCCGGCTCCCGCTCCCCCTCGGGGGTCATGGTGATGTCGGCGAAGGCCATCCGCTTGCCCAGCTTGGTGATGCGTACGTCGATGAGCACATCGGCGCCGACCACGGGCCGCTGGAAGCTGGTGGACTGCTGCACGGTGGTCATCGGGCCGTAGGCGCCGCGCGCCGCGGAGATCGCGATGACGGTGGCCGTGTCGGCCGCGGCCATCAGCGCCTGGCCGGACAGGCCGCCGCCGTCCCGGGCCAGGTCCCCGGACCACGGCAGCCGCAGTACGGCGTGCCGCTCGCCGGTCTCCCGGACGGTGAGGCCGAGGGCGAGCACCCAGGGGGCGAAGTTCTCGCCGAGGATCCGTTCTGCGTCTGCCGGTGTCAGGGTCACCCGCAGATTGTGGCGGCCCGGACCGGGCCGCCACAACACCACGGCTCAGAGCGTGGCGGCCAGTTCCGTGCCCTGGCGGATGGCCCGCTTGGCGTCGAGTTCCGCGGCCACGTCGGCGCCGCCGATGAGGTGCGGCTCGAGGCCCGCGGCGCGCAGCGCCTCGTACAGGTCGCGGCGCGGCTCCTGGCCGGTGCACAGCACGACCGTGTCGGCGGGTACCAGGCGCTGCTCGCCGCCGACCGTGATGTGCAGGCCCTCGTCGTCGATGCGGTCGTACGCGGCTCCCGCGACCGAGACGACACCGCGGTGCTTGAGCTCCGCCCGGTGGATCCAGCCCGTGGTGGTGCCCAGACCCGCGCCGACCTTGGTGGCCTTGCGCTGGAGCAGGTGGACCTGGCGCGGGGGCGCGGGCCGCTGCGGGGCGGCGAGACCGCCGGGGCCCGTGTACGAGGTGTCGACGCCCCAGTGGCGGAAGTAGACCTCGGGGTCCTGGGAGGCACCCTCGCCACTGTCGGTGAGGTACTCCGCGACGTCGAAGCCGATGCCGCCGGCGCCGACGACGGCGACGCGCTCGCCGACGGGGGCGCCGTCGCGCAGCACGTCGAGGTAGGTGACGACGTTCGGGTGGTCCACGCCCTCGATGTCGGGGGTGCGGGGGGTGACGCCGGTGGCGACCACGACCTCGTCGTAGCCGCGCAGGGCCTCCACGTCGGCCCGGGTGTTCAGGAGGACCTCGACCCCGCGCTCGGCGAGCTGGTTGCCGTAGTAGCGGATGGTCTCCTCGAACTCCTCCTTGCCGGGGATGCGGCGGGCGATGTCGAGCTGTCCGCCGATGTGGCCGGAGGCCTCGTAGAGGGTGACGGCGTGGCCGCGCTCCGCGGCGGAGACGGCGCAGGCGAGACCGGCGGGGCCGGCGCCGACGACGGCGACGCGCTTCTTCAGCCGAGTGAGCGACAGCGTGAGTTCGGTCTCGTGGCAGGCGCGCGGGTTGACCAGGCAGCTGGTGATCTTGCCGCTGAAGGTGTGGTCGAGGCAGGCCTGGTTGCAGCCGATGCAGGTGTTGATGGACTCGGGGCGGCCGGCGGCGGCCTTGGCGACGAAGTCGGCGTCGGCGAGGAAGGGGCGGGCCAGGGAGACCAGGTCGGCGCGCCCGTCCGCGAGCAATTCCTCGGCGATATCCGGGGTGTTGATGCGGTTGCTGGTGACGAGCGGCACGCTCACCGCGCCCATCAGCCGCTTGGTGACCCAGGTGTAGGCGCCGCGCGGGACGGAGGTGGCGATGGTGGGGATGCGGGCCTCGTGCCAGCCGATGCCGGTGTTGATGATGGTGGCGCCGGCCGCCTCGATCTCCTTGGCGAGGCGGACGACCTCGTCGAGGGTGGAGCCGCCGGGGATCAGGTCGAGCATCGAGAGGCGGTAGATGAGGATGAACTCCTCGCCCACGGCCTCGCGGGTGCGCCGGACGATCTCCAGCGGGAAGCGCACGCGGTTCTCGTACGCCCCGCCCCAGCGGTCGGTGCGCTTGTTGGTGGCGGCGGCGATGAACTCGTTGATCAGGTAGCCCTCGGAGCCCATGATCTCGACGCCGTCGTAGCCCGCCAGCTTGGCGAGGCGGGCGGCGCGGACGAAGTCCTCGACGGTGCGCTCCACCTCGATGTCGGTGAGCTCGTTCGGGGCGAAGGGGCTGATGGGGGCCTGCAGCGGGCTCGGTGCGACCAGGTCCTTGTGGTAGGCGTAGCGGCCGAAGTGGAGGATCTGCATCGCGATCTTCCCGCCCTCGGCGTGCACGGCCTCGGTGATCACCCGGTGCTCGGCGGCCTCGTCCTCGGTGGTGAGGCGGGCACCGCCCTCGAAGGGGCGGCCCGCGTCGTTCGGGGCGATGCCGCCGGTGACGATGAGGCCGGCGCCGCCACGGGCGCGCTCGGCGTAGAAGGCGGCGAGGCGCTCGAAGCCGCGCTCGTGCTCTTCGAGGCCGGTGTGCATCGAGCCCATGATCACGCGGTTCGGCAGGGTGGTGAAGCCCAGGTCCAGGGGGCTCAGCAGGTGCGGGTACCGGCTCTGGGAACTCTGCGGGGTCATGGTGGGGATGCCTCCTCGCGCGGGGGTGATGAACCTGTTCTAGCGAGGGGAGGCCGGTTTTGCAACTAGGTGCAAAACCCTGCGGCGGCGGCTCGCCTCCGAAATCCCCGTGCCCCGGGGCCCGGGCCTCCCGGCCCTGTGGCGGACTTCACGCCGCCGACGGCACCGCCGAAAGGCGGCGTACGAGGACGACGGCGGTGGGGACCATGACCGGCCCGGCGGCCCCGTCCGGCACCCGGGTCGCGGCGGCCGGCGTACTGTCGGCCGGATGACTGAACGCCACACCCTGACGGTCAACGGCATCGAGCTGGCCTACCGGGCCGCCGGGCCCGAGGGCGCCGAGCCGCTGCTCCTGCTGGCCGCACTGGGCGAGAGCTCCGAGGACTGGGCCCCCGTACGGGACGAACTCGCCCGGGAGCGCCGGGTGTACGCCCTGGACCTGCGCGGGCACGGCGGGAGCGCCCGGACGGCCCAGTACTCCCTGGAGCTGATGCGGGACGACGTCCTCGGCCTCCTCGACGCCCTCGGCCTCGGCCGGGTGGACCTGATCGGGCACTCCATGGGCGGCGTGGTCGCGTACCTGGTCGCCCAGCGGCAGCCGCACCGCATCGGCCGCCTGGTCCTGGAGGACGCCCCGGCCCCGCTCCCCCGCGAGGCGGTCCCCCCGGTCCGCCCGGCGGGCGACCTGGACTTCGACTGGGCGATGGTCCTCGCGGTCCGCCCGCAACTGGACCGCCCCGACCCGTCCTGGCTGACGGGCCTCGCCCGCATCACCTCCCCGACCCTCGCCCTGTGGGGCGGTCCCACCAGCCACATCCCCCGGTCCGCCGTCGCCGAACTGACCGACCGCATCCCCGACGCCCGCACCCTGACCGTCCCGGCGGGCCACCTGATCCACACCACCGCCCCGGCGGAGTTCCTCGCTGCCGTGGAGCCGTTCCTCGCGGCATGACCCCGGACCGCGAACCCGCCGCGCGGGGGTCAGGCCCGGTGGAGGCGCAGGGTGAGGATCTGGAAGGGGCGCAGGGCGAGGCGGGCCGTGCCGTCCGGGGTGGTCGGGGACACCGCCGACGGGGGCAGCGGGCGTTCCAGGAGGTCGGTTTCGAGGGCCGCCGCGATCGGGAAGGCCGCCGTCAGCACGGTGCTCGCCCGGCCGCCGCGCGATTCGTAGAGGCGGACGATCACGTCGCCGCTGCGGTCCTCGGCGAGTTTGACCGCCTCGACCACCACCGCGTCGTCGTCCACCGCCACGAGCGGGGCGACCGGGCCCGCGCCCGGCAGGACCCGCTCGTGCAGGTTCAGCGCGTGGCCCTCGCGGACCGCGTCCCCGATGTCCGCGCCCGGGGCGAGCGAGAAGCGCAGGGTGTGGGCGCCCTGGTCGGTCTCCGGGTCGGGGTAGCGCGGGGCCCGCAGCAGGGACAGCCGCAGCGTCGTGGTCTGGCCGCCGTCCGCGCGCACGTCCCGGGTGACGTCGTGCCCGTAGGTCGAGTCGTTGAGGACGGCCACCCCCCAGCCCGGCTCGTCCGCGTGGATCCAGCGGTGGGCGCAGATCTCGAACTTGGCCGCCTCCCATGAGGTGTTGGTGTGGGTGGCCCGGTACACGTGCCCGAACTGCGTCTCGGACGCCGTCCGTTCGGCCTTCACGTCCAGAGGGAAGGCCGCCTTCAGGAACTTCTCCGTCTCGCGCCAGTCCACGTCCGTGACGATGTCCACCGTCTTGGCCCCGGCCCGCAGGGTGATGGCCTGGACCACCTTCGAGCCGCCGAACGACCGGGCGACGCGTACCGTCGCCGCGTCCGGATCGGCCTGCGTCACCTCCAGCGCGTCCCACGCCACCAGGTCGGTGACCTTGTTGCGGTAGAACGAGTCGATGTCCCACGCGTCCCACATGTTCGGGAAGTCGGGGTGGATCTGGAGGAGGTTCGCCGCCGCGCCCGGAGCGACCGACTCCCGCCGGCCTTCGAGGTCGTAGGCCGAGACGATCAGGCCGCGCCCGTCGATCTCCACCACCAGCCGTCCGTTGGCGAGGACGTGTCCGCCGCCGTGCCGCTCCTCGACGGTGACCGGCTGCCCGGCCGCCGCCGGCCGGCCCGCGCCGCCGGCCGGGACGCCGCGCCGGGTGTGCGGGGCGCCGTTGAAGACCAGCGGTTCCTCGCCCTCCCCCGCGAGCGCGAGCTGTGCGGCCAGGATGATCCCGAGCAGCTCCTCCCGTACCTTCCCGTACGTCTCGCGCGCCTCGCGGTGCACCCAGGCGATGGAGGACCCCGGCAGGATGTCGTGGAACTGGTGCAGGAGCACGGTCTTCCAGATCCGCTCCAGGTCCTCGTACGGGTACCCGTACCCGGCCGCCCGCACCGCGGCCGTCGCCGCCCAGAGCTCGGCCTCCCGCAGCAGCGACTCGCTGTGCCGGTTGCCCTGCTTGGTCTTGGCCTGGGAGGTGTAGGTGCCGCGGTGCAGCTCCAGGTAGAGCTCGCCGGCCCAGACGGGCGCGTCCTCGTACTCCGCCTGGGCCTTCTCGAAGAAGGCGTCGGGCCGCTCGATCTCCACCCGCGGGGAGCCTTCGAGGTTCCGCTGCCGCTTCGCGCGGGCCAGCTGCTCGCGGGTGGGGCCGCCGCCGCCGTCGCCCCAGCCGAAGGGGGCCAGCGAGCGCGAACCCCGGCCCTTCTCCTGGTAGTTGCGGGCCGCGTGCGCCAGCTGCGCGCCGCCGAGGTCGCAGTTGTAGGTGTCGACGGGCGGGAAGTGCGTGAAGACGCGGGTTCCGTCGATGCCCTCCCACCAGAAGGTGTGGTGGGGGAACTTGTTGACCTGCGACCAGGAGATCTTCTGGGTCAGGAACCACTTGGAGCCGGACAGCTTCACGATCTGCGGCATCGCGGCGGTGTAGCCGAAGGAGTCGGGCAGCCAGACGTTCTTGGTGTCGATGCCGAACTCGTCGAGGAAGAACTTCTTACCGTACAGGAACTGACGGACCATCGCCTCTCCGCCGACCATGTTGGTGTCGGACTCCACCCACATTCCGCCGACCGGCACGAACTGCCCGTCGGCGACCTTCTTCTTCACCCGCTCGAAGAGCTCGGGCCGGTGGGTCTTGATCCATTCGAGCTGCTGCGCCTGGGACATGGCGAAGATGAACTCGGGGTGTTCGTCCATCAGGTTGACCATGTTGGACGCGGTACGGGCGACCTTGCGCACCGTCTCGCGCAGCGGCCACAGCCAGGCGGAGTCGATGTGCGCGTGGCCGACGGCGCTGATCCGGTGCGCGGAGGCGTTGGCGGGGGCCGCGAGCACCCCGGCGAGCCGTTCGCGCGCGGCGGCGGCCGTGCCGGGGACGTCGCCGAGGTCCACCTCGTCCAGCGCGGCGTCGATGGCGCGCAGGATCTCGTACCGTCGGGCGTCGCCCTCCGCGAGCTGCACCATCAGGTCGTAGAGGACTTCGAGGTCCTGCACGAGCTCCCAGACCTCGGTCTCGAAGACGGCCAGGTCCATCCGGGCGAGCCGGTAGAGCGGCTGGTCGCCGCTGGTCTGCCTGTCGCCCTCGTACGTGGCCGAGTGGTCGACCAGGACCGGGTTGGAGGCGGCCTCCACGTACCACTCGATCCGCTCGCCGCCCGTCGCGGACTCGGCGACGCGTACCCAGTCGTTGTACGGGTTGAGCGCCTTGACCTCGCCGCCGTCGGCCCGGTGGACCAGTCCCTCGCACTGGAAGCCGGGCATCATCCGGTCGAAGCCGAGGTCGAGCACGGCCTCGACCGCGAGGCCGGCCCAGTCGGCCGGGACGGTGCCGGTGAGCCGGAACCAGGTGGTGCCCCAGGCCGGTCCCCACGCGTCCCCGATCGCGCAGGGCCCGTACGGGGCGGCCAGGCCTTCGGCGACGGGGACCGGCTCGCCCGGGGCCTCCCAGCGCTCGATGGTCAGCGGGACCGGGCGGGAGTGGACGGCGGGCTTGATGCGCTCCTTGAGGACCCGGCGGAGACGGTGTTCGGTGACGCTGCGGTCGTCATGCATGACGGCTGCTCCTGGAGAGGAAAGGGGCTGGTCGGGACTGGTCGGGGCTGGTCGGGCTGGGCCGGTCGGCGCGGGGCCGGCTCAGGTTTTGACGGCTCCCTCGCCCACGCCCTTGAAGAAGAAACGCTGGAGGGCGAAGAAGAGGAGCATCATCGGGACGAGCGCCGCCATCGCGCCGGCGGCGATGATCCGCTGGTCGTTGACGGTGGTGGCGCCGGCGAGGGTTTTGAGGCCGAGCTGGAGGGTGTATTTGTCGCTGTCGGTCAGGATCAGCAGCGGCCAGAGGAAGTCGTCCCAGGCGCCCATGAAACTGGTGATGCAGACGACGGCCAAGGCGCCCTTCGCCGCGGGGAGGAAGACCCGCACGAAGCGGGTCCACTCGTTGGCCCCGTCCAGGACGGCGGCTTCCTCGACCTCCTTCGGGACGGCGAGGAAGGCCGCCCGCATGATCATGATGTTGAGGACGGAGACCGCGCCGGGGAGCCAGACCCCGATGAGGGTGTCGACCAGGCCCATCTCGCGGACCGTCAGGAACATCGAGATCATCACGGACTCGAAGGGGAACATCAGGGTCGCCACGAGCACCGTGAAGACGGCCTTGCGGCCCTTCCAGCCGGCCCGCGACAGGGCGTAGCCGCCCATCGCCGCGAAGAGCACGTTGGAGGTGACGGCGAGGGCCGCGACGATCAGCGTGTTGCCGACGTACTGCGTCAGGGGAAACGATTGCGCGACCCGGAAGTAGTTGTCGAGGGTCGGCTGCGAGGGCAGTACGCCGTCGTACACGTTCTCGGTGCGGCCGCGGATCGACGTCAGGAACTGCCAGACGATCGGCCCGAGCATCACCACGAGCATCAGGGTCAGGGTCAGGTACCGGCCGGCCAGCGCGATCCGGTGGCGCCGGCGGTCGGCGACGGCGCGCGTGGCGGCCTCGCGCGTCACCGCGTCGCGCCCGAGGGAGGACAGGGTGCTCAACTCTCGTCTCCCTTCGACAGACGGCGGCCCAGCAGGCTGAAGACCAGCGTCAGGAGGAACAGCAGGATGGAGATGGCGCAGGCATATCCGGTCTCGCCGGAGAAGCCGAGGCCGACCTGGCGGATCAGGAAGGGCAGCGTGCGCGCGCCGCCGCCGGGGCCGCCGCTCTCGCCGCCGAGGATGTAGATCTCGGTGAAGACGCGCAGCGCGGAGATGGCGGAGAGGGTGCCGACCAGCAGCATCATGGGCTTCACCTGGGGGATGGTGATGCTGAAGAAGCGGCGCAGGGTGCCGGCGCCGTCGAGCGCCGCGGCCTCGTAGAGCGAGGGGGAGACGTTCCCGAGGGCCGCCAGGTAGAAGACCATGTAGTAGCCGAGGCCCTTCCACACGGTCACGATCATCGCGGAGACCAGCAGCATCCTGCTGTCGGTCAGGAAGGGGATCGGCTCGGAGATGACGCCGATCTTCCGGAAGACGGTGTTGACGAGGCCGTCGCTCCGCAGCACCCACTGCCAGATCAGGCCGACGACGACGGCCGAGGCGATCACCGGGGTGTAGAAGGCCGAGCGGAAGAATCCGATGCCGGGGACCTTCGTCTGTACGAGGACGGCGAGGGCCAGCGGCAGGAGGACCAGGCACGGTACGACGACCACGAGGTACAGCACGCTGTTGCCGGTGGCCACCCAGAAGTCGGGGTCGGCGAAGGCGCGGGTGTAGTTGTCGAAGCCCACGAAACCGCCACCGCGCAGGATCTGCGCGTCGGTGAAGGAGAGGATGACGGTGTTGACGAAGGGCCAGAGGCTGAACAGCGTCACCATCAGCAGGCCCGGGGCGAGGAAGAGGTAGGGGGTCCACCAGTTGCGGTGGCGCAGTCCGGTCTCGGCCTCCATGGCCCGTCTGTCCTGCCGGGCCCGTCTCGCCTCCGCGCGTGGCTTCCGGCGCTGTTTCGGCAGCTCGGGCTGCGGCGGTCCGGTGGTGGCGGCCCGGTCCGAGGGCCGCTGCCCGACGCTGTGCGTCATGGCGTCGCCTCCCGCTCCCCGGTGCGTCGGCCGCGTCACTTCCGTACCGTCTTGGCGAGCAGCTCGTTCGCCGCCTCCTGCGCCTTCTTCACCGCCGTCCGGGCATCCTGCTCGCCCTGGATCGCCTTCTGCATCTCGCGCACGACCGCGTCGCCGACCTGGTTGGTCCACTGGACGGGCGTGTTGGCGTCGAGCGCGGCGGTCTTGAGCTGCTCGGCGCCGACGGCGCGGGCGAGTGTCTCGGCGTCCTTGCCGTCGCCCTTGTCGGCGAAGTACGGGTCGGCCAGGCCCTTGGCGTTGGACGGGTAGATGGTGGCCTTCTTGGAGAACGCCACCTGGTTGGGCCCGTTGGTGACCCACTTGGCGAACTCGGCAGCCGCGTCGGGGGACTTCGTGTTCTTCTTGACGCCGAGCGACTGGGCGTAGATGCCTATGTGGCCGAGCTTTCCGGTGACCGCGCCCGCCACGTGGGTGTCGGCGTAGACCTGCGGGGCGTTCTGCTTGATGTCCTTGACGAAGCCCGGGGAGCCGGGGCCGAAGACAATCTTTCCGCCGCCGTAGAGCTGGTTGACGTCGTCGGATTTGAGCAGGGACTCCTTGGGCATCGCACCCTTGCCGTACAGGGACTTCATCCGCTCGACCCACTCGACGGCCTTGTCCGTGTCGAAGGTGAACCGGTCCTGCCGGGCGTTCAGGATCGGGATGCCCATCTTCTGCCAGTCCCCCGGCAGCCGGCCCTTGGGGTCGGCCATGAAGGCGGAGTACCGGCCGCCGGACTTGACGGCGATCTGCTCGGCGTAGTCGAAGAACTGCTCCACGCTGGTCGGCGGTTTCTCCGGGTCCAGGCCGGCCTTCGTGAAGAGGGACGTGCTGTAGGTGAGGATCTCCGGGGTCACGTACCAGGGGTACGCGTACACGCTGTCGCCCTTGCCCGGCAGCTTGAACTGGTCCCAGGCGCCCGGCACGTACTCCTTGGCGACCTCGGGGTCGAGCTGGGCGACGTCGGCGAGCATCCCGCGGTCGCCGAGCAGTTGGAAGGAGTCGGTGGAGAGGTTGACGACGTCGGGGAGAGCGCCGGCCTGGGCGTCGGCGACGAGCTTCTCGTTGTACCCGTCGCCCGGGACGTCCTCCCACTTGACCTTGACGTCCGGGTACTTGGCCTCGAAGGAGTCGATGACCCCCTGGACGTAGCCCGTGAACACGGGCTTGAGCTGGAGGGTGCGGAACGTGATCTCGCCGGCCACCTTGCCCGTCTTGTGTGCCTCCTTCACCTCTGCGGCGCCCCCGCTCACTCCGCACGCGCAGACCGAGAAGAGGGCGCCGGTCACCAGCGTGGCGATGGCAATACGGGTCACTTTCGAACGGGTCATCGTCGCCGCCTTCGGGAAGTCCGGCCTCGCTGCCGGAGAGCGACACCCACGTTCGTCCGAGATCAAGACGGCGTCAATGGGCCGAAGTCCCAGTGGCCGATGCGAAGTAGGTCCCGCATCGGGACACGGGCTGCGCTCCGCCCCGAAGTCACCCGATCGCCCCTGGCACTACCTGTACTGATGCGCTTTAGTTCAAAATCGCCGCGCGGTGGTGTCAGTTCGATAACGGAGCTGGCTCCCCGTCAAAATTTGACTCCTTATCGCCGGTTCGCGAAGGCGTGCACTAATGCGCTTTACCACCTTCCCCGCCACGGCCCTTTGAACCGGGCTCCCACAGGCTCTACTTCACGCGGTACTCGACCTTCTCCGCGAGCTTCCCGTCCTTGTAGCAGAGGCGGAAGACGGTCTCGGCGGCGTCCTTGCCGTCGGCGGCGGAGACGTACCAGGAGCACACGCTGCCGGGCGGCTCGGCCGGGCCACCCTCCTTGAGGGCGCCCTTGATGAAGGTCTCGCCGGACGGCAGCTTGGCCCGGACCGAGTCCTCCGCGTCGCCCACGCTCACGGACCGGTAGACATCGGGGTCCAGCAGGGCCTTGTCGGCGACGTCCTTCAGCTTCCCGACGCCGAAGAGCAGCAGTACGAGCGCCCCCACGCCCAGGACCAGCGCCACCCCGAAGCCGATCAGACAACCCTTGCGCTGTGCCACGCCTGTTCCTCCATGCCTCCCGCGCCGGCGCGGTTCGCCGGACCACCAGACCTTCGCAGGGGGCAGGGGCCCGGGACTGTCCTCGAAAGTCGTCGGCTGTCGCAACGATCGTCGTTCGAGGTCACCCGCAGCCCGGCCACGGCACCGAGCCGTGTATACAGGAAGGCAACGACTAATCGGACGAAACGAGAGGAACCACCGTGAGTGACCCCATCGAGCCGCTGATCGTCGTCGGCGTGGACGGTTCGAACCATTCGAAGCAGGCCCTGCGCTGGGCGGTCGGCCAGGCCAAGGCCATCGGCGGGCGTGTGCACGCCGTCATGAGCTGGGAATGGAACACCAACCCCTTCGGCGTGAGCCCCACCGTCCAGGACGAGCTGGTCGGCGCCGAGGAGGCCGCCCGGCAGAAGCTCTCCGACACCGTGACGGAAGCGGTCGGCGCCTCGCCCGGCGTGCCCGTGTTCCGCCGGGTCGAACAGGGCGCGCCGGCGCAGGTGCTGGTGGACGCCTCGAAGGAGGCGGAACTGACGGTGGTCGGCACCCGGGGCTACGGGGGCATCAAGGGCGCGCTGCTCGGCTCGGTGAGCCAGCAGGTGGTGCAGTACGCCGCCGGCACGGTGGTCGTGGTGCGCGAGAACGACGGCGTCTGACCCCGCCGTCAGGTTCAGCCCGTCGGGCAGATCTGCGCGCACGCCCGGATGTCCGTCCAGGCGCTCTCGTTGCCCTGTACGTCGGTGGCGCGCAGGGCGTAGACGTGGAGGGCCGGTGCGACGCCGAAGAGACCGATGCCGTTGTTCACCACCGAGCCCGGTGCGAGCGCGATCGGGTACCACTTCTCCCCGTCGGGCGAGTGGTACAGGTCGTAGTGGTCGACGGGGTGCACCCCGAGGGGATCCCAGTTCAGGACGAGCTGCCCCGGGGCCGCGCCGCAGCTCCAGCGCGGGTTCAGCAGGAACGGCGGAACGTTCTTCAGACGGTCGTTGCCGATCAGGAAACCGTTCAGCCGGCCCGCCAGGTCGTCCGCGTCGGCCACGGGCAGTTGCGGGCAGGCCTTGAGGGTCAGCGACATGAGCGTCTTCACCGCGCCGACCGCCCGCAGGTCCGCCTGGCCGAGGTACTGCCCCAGCCGTATGCCCGGGGTGCCCTGCCGGACGGCCTGCCGGCACAGCTCGGCCGCCAGGCCGCTCACCGACTCGCCACTCATCCCCTGCGCTCCCGACGCGTTGAACAGGGCCGCGGCCTCGGCGGCGGCCTGCTCCTCCGTACGGTCCGCGGAGGGCGCGAAGCCCTCGTCGTACTCCTGGCGGCCGGGGTACGACAGGGGCGGGAGGTCGGCGCTCAGGAAGGGCAGCGACCGGACCGCGGCAAGCAGGGCGCTCTGCGGGCACTTGTACTTCGCGAACTCCAGGACGGCGGTCGTCCCCAGCCCGAAGAGACCGCCCAGGCCTGCGAGACGGCCGGTCCTCGCGGTGATTTCACCGACGATCCCCGCCGCGGCCAGCTTCAGGAACTTCTTCGCCCCGGGCGCAGTCCAGTTCGTCCCTTCCAGCTTCTCGCACGTGTCGGCGATCCAGCCGGCGCCGTGACGACCTGCGGCCCCGTCGCCGCGACCGCGCCGGCCGGCGGCGCCAGCAGTGTTTAATCCCGGCGGTCTAGGACGGCGCGCCGTCGGCCAGGTCCGCCGGGTCGGTGTTCGCCCCGCACAGGACCACCGCGACCCGCTCGCCCGGCGGCCGCGGCGCGGCGCGCAGTCCCGCCAGGGCAGTGGCCGCGCCCGGCTCGACCACGATGCGGTGCTCCTCCCACAGGGCGCGGCGGGCGGCGGTGATCGCCGTGTCCGGGACCAGGAGGGACTCCACGTTGTCGTCCTGCGCGGCGGCCAGCGCGGCCGCCGAGACCCGGGTGGCGCCCAGCGAGTCGGCGGCCACCGAGTCCGGGGTCACGTCCACGAGCCGCCCCGCCTCCAGCGCCGCGTTCAGCGCCCGGCAGTTCTCCGGCTCCACCGCGATCACCCGTACGCCGTGTTCGCGCGCGGCGGTGGCGATCCCGGCGAACAGGCCGCCGCCGCCGACGGCGACGACCACGGTGTCCAGGCCGGGCAGGCCGGCCCGGATCTCGTCCAGCAGGGTCCCGGCGCCGGCCGCGATGAGAGGGTGGTCGTACGCGTGGCTGCTCAGGGCGCCGCTCTCGGCGGCGAACTGCTCGCACGCGGCCAGCGCCCCGGCGTACCGGTCGCCGACGAGCCGTACGTCGGCGCCGTACCCGCGCAGCCGCTCCACCTTGACGCGCGGGGCGTTGGCGGGCAGGAAGACGGTGGCGGCCACGGACTGCGCGCGGGCCGCCCAGGCGCAGGCGAGGCCGGCGTTGCCGCCGGAGGCGATGGTGACCCCGGCGTCCGGAAGGGTGCCGGCCAGGTGGTGGGCGGCGAGGAAGTTGCGGGCGCCGCGGGCCTTGAAGGAGCCGGTGTGCTGGAGGTACTCCAGGGCGTACCAGACCCCCTCGGCCGCGGGCACCACGGCGACGGGCCGTATCGCCCCGGCGATCCGGTCGGCGGCGGCGCGTACGGCGGCGTAGTCGAGCTCGCGATCGAGCTGGTGCTTGAGCTGCTGTTGCATGGACTCACTCCCCATCAGGCGGCGGGCCGGGCGGCCTCGATCAGCTGGCGCAGGGCGCCGTGGTACACCTCGTGGTCGGTCAGGGCGGGCAGTACGTCGGCCAGCGCGCCGGAGAGGACCGGGAACCGCTCCGGGTCCAGGGCCGCCAGGGCCGCCCGCGAGGCGGCGGTGGCCCCGGCCGGATCGCGGTGGTCCACGAAGGCGGCGCTGCCCAGGGTCAGCAGGTACATCCGGCGGTACGCGGTCATCGCCTCGGCGGGGGTCATCCCCGCGGCCACGCTGTCGGCGAGCGCGGGCTCCACGAGCCGGGCCAGGAGCTGGCGCCCGAGCCAGGGCCGGCCGCCGCGCAGGACCAGCAGTCCGGGGTGCGCGGTGAGCAGCCGGTAGAGGGCGGTGAACCGCAGCTCGGTGGCCTCGGCCCAGCCGGTCCCGGCCGGGATCTCGGGCAGTTGCGCCGCGAGGTGCTCGGTGCAGAGGTCCAGCAGACCGGCCAGGTCGGCGCAGCGGCGCTGGACGGTGGCGTGCGAGACCTCCAGCCGGTCGGCGAGGGCGCGGAAGCTCAGCGCGCCGGGCCCTTGTTCGTCAAGGATCCGCAGGGCGGCGACGGCGATCGTCTCGGGTGTGGCGCGGTCCAGGGCTGCTGATCTCCTCGGCATGAGATACAGCGTATCAGACGGCGTAACGTACGCCGTATCAACCCCTTCGTGTGACACCGACTACGCCCATATTGCTGGTCATTGGCCGGTAATCCGCGACTCATGTTGACAGCGGGTAGTCACACGGCTGCACTGAGCCGTCGACAGTCGTCCCCACGTCTAGGAGACTCCGTGCCGCCTCGCCTGCGTGCCTCGCTCCCCTGCCTGACCGCGGCCGCCCTGCTCGCCCTGTCCCTCTCCCCCGCCCCCGCGGCGTCCGAGCCGACGGCGACCTCGGACACCCCGCTCGCGCTGACCCCGCCCATGGGCTGGAACAACTGGGCCCACTACATGTGCGACATCGACGAGGCCAAGGTCGTCGCGAACGCCGACGCGCTCGTCTCCACCGGCCTCGCCGCCAAGGGCTACGACACGGTGACCGTCGACGACTGCTGGATGACCAGGAGCCGCGACGACCAGGGCAATCTGGTCGTCGACACCGCCAAGTTCCCGCACGGCATGGCCTGGCTCGGCGACCACCTGCACGCCAAGGGGCTGAAGTTCGGCATCTACCAGGACGCCGGGCACCTCACCTGCGAGCGCTATCCCGGCAGCGGCGCGCCCGACGGCGGCGGGCCGGACCACTACGCGCGCGACGCCCGCCAGTTCGCCGCCTGGGACGTCGACTACGTCAAGATGGACGGCTGCAACCTCTGGGTGCCCCCGGGCACGACCAAGGAGCAGGCCTACCGCGACGCGTACAACTCCGTCGCCAAGGCCCTGCGCGAGAGCGGCCGGGACATGGTGCTGTCCGCCTCCGCGCCCGCCTACTTCCAGCAGGGCGAGTGGGGCGGCCCCGACTGGCACAAGGTGCTCGGCTGGGTCGGCGAGACCGGCCAGCTGTGGCGCGAGGGCCGGGACATCAAGGTGTACAAGCCGACCGCGCCGGACACCTCGCGGTGGAGTTCCGTCCTCGGCAACTACGGCTACAACCGCTGGCTGGGGCGGTACGCGGGCCCCGGCAACTGGAACGACCCCGACTTCCTGATCGCGGGCGCCCCGGGGCTCACCGCGGCGGAGAGCCGCAGCCAGGTCGGCCTGTGGGCGATGATGGCCGCGCCGTTGATCCTCTCCTCCCAGGTCTCCAAGCTCTCGGCGGCCGGGCTGGCCGCGCTCGGCAACACGGAGCTGATCCGGCTCGACCAGGACCCGATGGGCCGGCAGGGGGCGGTGGTCTCCTCCAACGCCACCTTCGACATCCTGGTACGCCCGCTGGCGGGCGGCGACCGCGCGGTGGCCGTGCTCAACCGGTCCGGCAAGGCGCGGGACATCATGGTGCCGCTCGACGAGATCGGGCTGCGCACCGGGGACAGCGGGTCCTGCACGGCCGAGGCGAAGAACCTGTGGAACGGGGAACGCCGCGAGGTCTCCGACGCGTTGACGGGGAAGCTGGACGCGCACGACACCGCGGTCTGGCGGCTCACCCCGCACGGCTGCGCCGAGGCCGTACCCACCGGCCAGATCACCGGGGACGGCGTCAGGTGCGCCGACGGGGCCAACACCACCGGTGTCGGCGCCGTCGTGATGGCGGGGTGCACCGGCGCCCCCGACCAGCGCTGGACCGCGGAGCGTGACGGGAGCCTGCGGCTGGCGGGCGAGTGCCTGTCGGCGGGCGAGGACGGCCTGGTGGAGCTGGCCGACTGCGCCGCGGACCACCGCCAACCGGGGCAGGGCTGGACCCCGCGCCGCGACGGGGCCCTGGTGGAGGACGTGAGCGGGCTGTGCCTGACCGCTCCGGCGCCGGTCGCGACCCCGGACGCGCCCGCCGGACGGCTGCGGCTGGCCGAGTGCGGTGACCACCGGGTCGACCAGGCCTGGTCCCTGCCGGTCTGACGGGCACGGGGATGAGGAATTCGATGCCACGCGACCGGAGCCTGTCCACCCGACGGCTGCCCATCCGACGACTGTCCACCTCCCTCGTGGTGCTGCCCGCCGCGCTGCTGACCCTGGTCTGCGCGGGGGCCGCCCCGGGAGCCGCGGCGCCCGGAGCCGCCGCGCCCGCCGCCGACCCGCGAGGCGCCGTACGGGCGCACGCGCGGGCCGCGCCGAAACCGCGGACCTTCGACACCGGACCCGCCCGGGCCGCGCTGGAGCGGCTGCTGCCCCGGCACGCCGCGCAGTTCGCCCTCGTACCGGACACGGCGGCCGCGGCCGACACCTTCACCGTGTCCGGGGCGGCCGGCGCGATCACGGTCCGGGGTTCCACCGGCGCCACCCTGCTCACCGGGGTCGGCTGGTACCTCCAGCACGTCGCGGGAGCCGACATCGGCTGGCCCGGCGAGAGCATCTCGATGCTGCCCGCCGTGCTGCCGCGGGTCCCCGAGCCGGTCACCCGCAGCGCGCTGGTCCCGCACCGGTACGCGCTCAACGACACCGACGACGGGTACTCCGGCCCGTACCGCTCCTTCGAGGAACACCAGCGACAGATCGACCTGCTCGCCCTGCACGGCATCAACGAGGTGTTCGTGCAGGTCGGCGCCGAATACCCCTACTACCGGGCGCTCCAGGAGTTCGGCTACTCCGCCGAGGAGCTGCGAGAGTGGATCCCCGGCCCCGCCCACCAGAGCTGGTGGCTGCTGCAGAACCTGAGCGGCTTCGGCGGCCCGGTCACCGAACGGCTGATGCGCGAGCGCGCCGAGCTGGGCGGGCAGATCGCGGAGCAGCTGCGCGCGCTGGGCATGACGCCGGTGCTGCCGGGCTACTTCGGCACCGTGCCGCCCGGGTTCTCGGCGCGCAATCCGGGCGCGGGCACGGTCCCGCAGGGCGACTGGGCGGGCTTCGACCGGCCGGACTGGCTGGACCCGAACGCGGCGGCGTTCGGAAAGCTGGCCGCAGCGTACTACCGGGAGCAGCGCGCGGTCTTCGGCGACAGTGCGATGTACCGGATGAGCCCGCTGCACGAGGGCGGCCGGACCGGGTCGGTGGACGTGAAATCGGCGGCGGGCGCGGTGCAGTCGGCGCTGGACGCCGCGCACCCGGGCGCGCTGTGGGCGGTGCTGGGCTGGCAGGACGACCCCACGAAGGAGCTGCTCGCCGGGGTGGACACCTCGCGGCTGCTGATCCTGGACGGACTGTCCGACCGGTACAACCGCCTGGACCGGGAGGCCCGTTGGGGCGGCGCACCGTACGCGATGGGCAGCATCTACAACTTCGGCGGACACACGACGATCGGCGCGAACACCTCGGTGTGGATCGACCGGTTCGGCTCTTGGCGGGCGAAGCCGGACAGTGCGCTGACCGGCATCGCCTACCTCCCGGAGGGCACCGGGACCAATCCCGCCGCCTTCGACCTGTTCACGGACCTGGCGTGGGAGCCCGGCCCCGTCGACCAGCGCGCCTGGTTCGCCCGGTTCGCCCAGCGGCGCTACGGTCGCGCCGACCCCGCCTCGGCGGCCGCCTGGGAGGAGCTGCGCAAGGGGCCGTACAGCACTTCGTCGGGGCTGTGGTCGGAGTCCCAGGACAGCCTGTTCACCGCCCGGCCGGACCTGGCCGCGGCGGGGGCGGCGTACTGGAGTCCCAAGTTCATGCGCTACCCGGCCGGCGCCGTACGGCGGGCCCTGGACCACCTGCTCAAGGTGGATCCGGCGCTGCGCGGCTCCAGTGCCTACCGCTTCGACCTGGTGGACACGGCCCGACAGGCCCTGGCCAACCATTCGCGGGTGCTGCTTCCGAAGATCAAGGCGGCGTACGAGGCCAAGGACCTGCCCCTCTTCCGTCGGCTCACCGCCGACTGGGCCTCCAGGGAACGGCAGTTGGACACACTCGTCGGCTCCGACCCGAACTTCCTGCTCGGTGGCTGGCTCGCCGCGGCCCGCTCGCGGGGCGCGGACGGGGTCGAGCAGGACCGGTACGAGTACGACGCGCGCTCGGTCCTGAGCGTGTGGGGCCGGCAGAGCACGAGCGAGGGCGGCTTCTTGCACGACTACGCGAACCGCGAGTGGAACGGCCTGGTCTCCGAGTTGTACGCGAGGCGGTGGGCGGCCCACTTCGCGTCGCTGGAGGAGGCGCTGGTAAGGCGGGCCGCGCCCCGCGCGATCGACTGGCACGCCTTCGAGGAGGAGTGGGCGCGGCGCACCACCCGGCACCCGGACCGGCCCACCGGGGATCCGTACGCCCTGGCGGCGCAGGTCGCCGCCTCGCTTCCCGCGGCCAACTGACGTACCGCACCGGGCGCGGCGGCGATCACATGATGCGGTGATCGTCACCCTCCCGTGGGAATCTCGGTACCCGTGCGGGGGAGAAGACCCGCAACGGTTCGTCGCCGCGGGCGGGCACTGGGTTGACTGGCCCGGATGATCAGGGGCGGCCGCCGGGGAGCGATCCGGATGCCGCCCTTCCGACGCCATGACGGCGCGCAGCCGTCGTGCCCTCCCGCAGGAGTGCTCCGAGCATGTCCGAGACCGAACAGGGGCGGCCCGAGGCCGCCTCGTCGACCGCCGCGCCCAAGGCCGCGCCGGCCGAGGGAGGGTTCAACCCCTCCGCGACACTGGAGCTGCTGACCCTCCTCGCCGCCGGGGTCGCCGATCTGGCGCTTGACCAGTTACGTCAGTCCGCCGACAAGGCCCAGGACGTGATGCGCCGCTCCGACCTGCGGGAACTGCTCACCGATGGGGTGGTTGAGCTGCGCAAGCGCGGGGAGCTGGCCACCAGCAGAGTCGGGGCGGGCTCCGAGAACTACCTCGAGACCATGGCCCGCCGGGCCGCGGAGAGGGCCGGTCACCCCCGTGCATGACCACACCGGCTTCAAGGACCGCATCGACGAGGTGCTGGTCCGGCTGGCGGACGAGGAGGAGCGGGCCCTGCTCGGGCTGCACGTCGAACTCTCTCCGCTGTCGGAACAGTTGCGCCGCTCCCTGGCCCGCGGAAAGCGCATCCGGGCCGCCTTCCTGTACTGGGGATGGCGGGCGGCCGGACAGCCCGACTGCGAGGGCGTGATCCGGGCCGCGGCCGCGATGGAGCTCGTGCACGCGGCGGCCTGCACCCACGACGACATCATCGACGACAGCCGGATGCGGCACGGGCAGCTCACCGCGCACGCCGCCTTCGCCGCCACGGGGCAGCGCTCCACCGCGCTCGCGATGATCCTCGGCGATCTGCTGATGGGCTACGCGGGCCACGTCTTCACCTCCTGCGGGCTGCCCGGGGCCTATCTCGCACGGACCGTGCCGCTGTGGTCCACGCTGCTGCGCGAGACCATGGCCGGCGAGTTCCTCGAAGTGCTGCGCACCGACACGCGTGCGACGCGGGAGCCACAGGTCTCGGAGTCCCTGGAGGTGTGCCGCTACAAGACGGCCAAGTACACCGTGGAGCGGCCCCTGCACCTCGGAGCCACCCTGGGCGGCGGACCGCGCGCCCTGCTGGAGGCCTTCTCCGCGTACGGGCTGCCGCTGGGCGAAGCGTTCCAGCTCCGCGACGACCTGCTGGGGACCTTCGGCGACCCGGCCGTGACCGGCAAGTCGAACCTCGACGACCTGCGGGACGGCAAGCCCACCGCGCTGCTCGCCCTGACCCTGGCGGCGTCCGGCGAGGACGACCGCCGACTACTCGCCAAGCTCGTCGGCAATCCCGAGCTGTGCGCCGAAGAGGCGGTCTCCGTACGGGAATTGATGGAGCGGTGCGGAGCCCGGCAGCAGGTCGAGGACATGATCGGGGAGCGGATCGTCCGCGCCACCGATGCGCTGGCCACCGTATCGATGCCGGCGGAGGCACGGTCCGCGCTGTGCGAGCTGGCCGGCACGGCGGCCGACCGGTCGCGGTGAGCTCACCGCGACCGCTGAGACCGCTGAGACCCGCCACGATCGCCCGCGGCCGCCGCGCCCGCCGTCGCGTACGACTTTGAGCATCCCGAAGAACGAGGAATGACGTGAACGCCACCAATACCGCTCCCCCGCAGCCCCGTTACAGCCACGCCGACCTCGACACGCTGCGCACCCAGGGGGATCCGCTCGCGGACGAGACCGTCGCGACGATGTTCCGCCGCAAGGAGGTGGGCGACCTCAACACCCTGATGCGGTTCTTCAGCACCACGGGCGACAAGCTCCCGGAGAAGCTGCCGGCCGCGGCCGCCGCGTACTTCGAGGCCACCGCCATGCCGCCGAGCTGGGTGGACTGGGACATCATGGAGCAGGCCCGGCTGTTCTTCATGGACAACGCGGCCCACATCAACACCGGCCTGTCCTTCTCGGCGATGCCCGCGACCTACGCCATTCCCCGGCTCTCGCGGCTGCTCTCCTCGACGCACTCGCTCGCGTACCCCTCGCGGCGCATGGCCAACACCGGCCAGTTCGTCACGTACCTGATGCAGACCAACTCCTTCGCCGAGGGAAGCAAGTTCATCCCCGCCGCGCAGAAGGTGCGGCTGCTGCACGCGGCGGTACGCCACCACCTGCGCGAGGGCGGCCACTGGGACATCGAGAAGGACGGACTGCCCATCTGTCAGGAGGACATGATCGGGGGTCAGATCTGCTTCTCGCTGCTCGTCCTGGACGCCATGCACCGGCTCGGCATCCACATGAGCGAGGACGGGGCGGAGGCTTACTTCTACGCGTGGCGGGTCGTCGGCTCCATGCTGGGCTGCGACATGTCGGCAGTACCGCAGAACCTGACCGAGGCCCGCGACTACTGCGACCTCTACCTGCTGCGCAACCTCGGCCCCTCCCCCGAGGGGGTCAAGCTGAACGCCCAGCTGATGCGGATGTACGAGGACGTCGTGCCGGGCACCTTCTTCGACCCGATGGTGCCCGCCACCGTCCGCCACCTCGTCGGCGACACGATCGCCGACTGGCTGGAGATCCCGCGCAGCCCCTGGGACACCGCGGCGAAGGCCGTGCCCGTGTTCCTCGGACTGCTGGAGACCGTCGAGGACAGCAGCCCCTTCGCGGAGTGGGCGCTCGACAAGGCGGGCTCGCTGCTGGCCGGCTTCGAACTGTCCGCGCTGACCCGGGGCCGGGTGATGCACCACGCCATCCCCGCGGAGCTCAAGACCGAGTACGGGGTGAAGGCGCCGCGCACCGGGCGCTGGGTGCCGCCAGCGCCGGTGCACTGACGGCGGCGCCGGGGCGGGTCACACTGGCCCTGTGAACGCACAACCCGGACAACCGGGACAACCAGGACAACCAGCGCGACCGACCCGCCGGGCACGCCCGGCACGACCCGCCGGCCGGCGGCTGCGCCTGTCCGGCGCCGTCAGCGGGCTGGTCGCCGCCCTCGCCGGACTGGCGCTGGCCGAGCTGGCCGCGGCGGCCGTCCGGCCCGAGTCCTCCCCGGTCACCGCCGTCGGCGGGGCCGTGGTGGACCGTACCCCGGTGGCGGTCAAGGAGTGGGCGATCCGCCAGTTCGGCGTCGCGGACAAGCTGGTGCTCAGCCTCGGGATCGTCGCGGTGCTCGGCGCGGTCGCCGTACTGGCCGGGTTGCTCGCCGTACACCGGCTCCCCGCGGGCATCGCGCTGGCCGGCTGCTTCGGGGCGGTCGGCGCGGTGGCCGCGCTCAGCCGCCCGGAGGCCACCTGGCGGGACGCCGTGCCGTCGCTGGTGGGCGGGGCGGTCGCGGCCGGGGTGCTGTACCTGCTGGTCACGGCGTTGACCCGGCCCCGGCCGGGTGGCGCCCCGCCCGGCGGTGCCTGGGCGATGGACCGGCGCGGCTTCGGCCGACTGGTCGCCGCCACCCTGGCGGTTTCGGCCGCGGCGGGTTTCGCCGGGCGGCGCCTGGGCGCCTTCGGCTCGGCGGGGGCGACGGCCTCCCGGGCGGACTTCGTCCTGCCGCCGCCCGCCGTGCCCGCGCCGCCGGTGCCGGCGGGGGCCGATCTCCGGGTGCCCGGCGTGTCGCGGTTCCTCACCCCCAACCGGGACTTCTACCGCGTGGACACCGCCCTGGTCGTCCCGCGCGTGGACGCGGACACCTGGCGGCTGCGCATCCACGGCGAGGGGGTCACCAGGCCCCTCACCCTCGATCTGCGGGAGCTGCTCGCCCGCCCGCTGGTCGAGCACGACATCACCCTCACCTGCGTGTCCAACGAGGTCGGCGGCCCGTACGCGGGCAACGCCCGCTGGCTCGGCGTACGCCTTGCCGATCTGCTCCGCGAGGCCGGGGTCCGCCCGCCGTCCCGGGGCGGGCCCGCCGACCAACTGGTGGCGCGCTCCGTCGACGGGATGACGCTGGGCACCCCCGTCGAAGCCGTCATGGACGGCCGGGAGGCGCTGCTGGCCGTCGGGATGAACGGAGAGCCGCTCCCCTTCGTGCACGGTTTCCCCGTACGGATGGTCGTACCGGGCCTGTACGGATACGTGTCGGCCTGCAAGTGGCTGCGCGAGCTGCGGCTGACCACCTTCGACGCGTACGACGCGTACTGGGTGCGCCGGTCCTGGGCCGCGCGGGCCCCGGTCAAGACCCAGTCGCGCATCGACACCCCGCGGGCGTCCGCCGAACTCGCGGCCGGTCGGGTGGCGGTCGCCGGGGTGGCGTGGGCGCAGCACCGCGGGATCTCCCGGGTCGAGGTACGGGTGGACGGCGGCCCGTGGCGGGAGGCGCGGCTGGGGGACGCGGACGGCGACGACACCTGGCGCCAGTGGGTGTGGCAGTGGGAGGCGACCCCCGGCCGGCACACCTTGGAGGTCCGGGCCACCGACCGCGGCGGCGCCGTCCAGACGGGTGAGCGCGCGGGAACGGTCCCGGACGGGGCGACCGGATGGCACTCGGTTCCGGTCCACGTGAACCGGGCGTGAGGCACGTCCCGGACCGGTCCCCCGGCCAGGGGGCCGGGGCGGGGCGGCCGCCGCCGCGCGCGAACCGGTCGATCGCCCTGAGGGCGTGCGCCCTCGACTCGTCGTCGCCCAGGTGCCCGCCCTCTTCCACGACGATCAGCTCGGCGTCCGGCCAGGCGCGGGCGAGCTCCCAGGCCGTGTCGAGCGGCGCGGCCATGTCGAGCCGGCCGTGGATCAGCGCCCCCGGGATCCCGGCCAGCCGGTGCGCGTCGCGGATCAGGGCGCCCTCCTCCAGCCACGCGCCGTGGGCGAAGTAGTGGGCGCAGATCCGTACGAAGGCCAACTGCGCGGCGGGCGGCCGGTCACCGTACGGCCGGGAGGCTCCCCGGGTCTCGCCGGACAGGACGGCGTCCTCCCAGTCGCACCAGTCGAGGGTGGCCCGCTGCCGGACGGCCGGGTCGGGATGGTTCGTCAGCCGGGCGTACGCCCCGAGGAGATCCCCGTCGGCCACGGCGGCGCCGGCTCCCGCCCCGGCCCCGGCCCCGGCGGCGAAGCGCTCCCAGGGCTCGGGGAAGAACCGCCGGGCCCCGCGGTAGAGCCAGTCGATCTCCGAGCGCCGGGTGGTGGTCACCCCCGTGAGGACGATCTCGGTGACGCGCTCCGGATGCGCCTCGGCGTACGCGAGGGCGAGCGTGGATCCCCAGGACCCGCCGAGCAGCAGCCAGCCGCCGATGCCGAGGTGTTCGCGCAGCCGCTCCATGTCGGCGATCAGGTGCGCGGTGGTGTTGTGCGCCAGACCGGCGGCCAGGTCGCCTGCGTGCGGGGTGCTGCGCCCGCATCCGCGCTGGTCGAAGAGGACGATCCGGTAGCGGGCGGGATCGAAGTACCGCCGCAAGCCGGGTCCGGAACCCGAACCGGGGCCGCCGTGCACGGCGAGCGCCGGCTTGCCCTCGGGGTTGCCGGATTCCTCCCAGTACACGAGGTTCCCGTCGCCGACGTCGAGCATCCCCGAGGCGTACGGCTCGATCGGCGGGTGCAGTGCGTGCGCGCTGTTCATCGGCGGTTCCTCATCGATGGTCCCTCGGGGCCGGTACGGCCGCGGCCGCGCCGCGGACCATGACCCCGGGGCCGGCCAGTTCGCGGGCCAGGTGCAGGAGGTCGGGGCCGGTGGGGCCGTGCACCGTCCAGATCACGGCGCCCGAGGAGGCGGGCGCGGCGGCGGCGGCGAACTGTGCGCGGACGGCGGCCTCGGTGGCCGCGCCGTCGGGCAGGTGGAGGGTTTCGTAGCGCACCGGCGCGGTGTGCACGTCCCGTACCTCGATCCGCCCGTCCGCCTCGATCAGCAGCTCCGCGAAACCGCGGCCGCCCGGCTCGTCGGGGCCGCGGCCGTGCGTGTTGCCCGCGTACGCGGCGCTCAGACCGGCGGCGGGGGCCAGCCGGTGGTGCACGTGGCCCAGGGCCCAGTGGTCGTACCCGGCCGCCTCCAGCGTGCCCACGGTGGTCGGCGCGCAGATCCGGCGGCTCCAGGCACCGTGCAGGCTGGTGTGCAGGAGTCCTATGTTCACGGTCCCGGGGATGCGGCGGGGATAGCCGGCCGCGAGGTCGCGCGTCTCGTCGCAGTCGCCCACCGACTGGCCGTGGACCGTGATCCCGAGGTGCGGCCAGAAGACCGACTCGGGGGCGTCCGCCGCCAGCCAGCGGGCCGAGGGCGGCAGCAGCAGCTTGGCCGGCAGCGGGCTCTCGGCGTCGTGGTTGCCCGAGACGACCACGGTCGGCAGACCCGCCTCGTGGAAGGCGCCGAGGGTCTCCTGGAAGGCGGCCAGCGCACGGGTGTCCGAGTGGCGCCGGTCGAAGACGTCCCCGGCGACGAGCACGGCGTCGTAGCCGCCTGCGGTGATCCGGCCGGCGGCCGCGCGCAGCGCCTCGTACGGGGCCGCGTGCGGGTCTATCTCCGGGGCGCCCGGGTAGTCCTCCAGCCCGTGGAGGAGGGAGCCGATGTGCAGGTCGGCCAGGTGGGCCACGCGTATGCCGCTGCCCGGGGACGCCGTCACCGGTGCCCGCCCGCGTGCATCCGGTGGTGGGCGAGGATGAGGTCGGTCTTGAAGGCGTCCTGCTCCAGCAGCCAGCCCTCCGCCCGCAGCTTGCCCATCAGCAGGGCGCGGAGCTCCAGGGCCTCGGGGAAGGTGCCCGCCTTGGCGGTGATCTCCGCGAACCAGGTCCGTTCGCCGTCGGGCCCGGTGCGCAGCCGGCTCACCTGCAGCTCGACGGGGTGGTCCAGGATCCGGCCCGGGTGGTTGGTCTGTCGCACGGGGCCGTGGATGAGGGAGCCGGCCGCCGCGGCCTGGGCCCGCTGCCACAGCCCGTCGGGCAGCCGGTCCAGGGCGAGGGCGCGGGAGGCCTCGGGGCCGGGGAGCTCGCCGGGCGCGAGGTGCGGGGCCGGGGCGCGCCGTTTGGCGGAGAAGTCGAGGGTGGCGCGCGCGTGGCTGAGATTGACCCTGGCGGCGCGGAAGCAGCCGTCCGCTCCGAAGCCGTCGCGGCCCGCCCGTTCGAGCGCCCGCAGCAGGGCGGCCGGGTCGGTGCCGTCGCCGTCGATGCCGAAGCGCGCCTTGTAGGCGAGGCGGACCCGGCCCTCGTCGTCGTGGCGCCGCATCCGCACGATCCAGCCCTGGCCGCTGAGGCTCCGCTCGGCGTCGTCCAGGTACTGGGCGACCTCGAAGCTGCCGGGCGCGCCGAGGCGGAGCGCGACGACGGCACGCTCGAGCGGTGTCCCACCGGCGTCCAGTACGCGGCTCGGGTCGATCAGGAGCTTGACCTGGTACGCCCCGTGGCTGATCCGGCGAAGCAGGGTGTCCTCCATGGGTGCGTCGAGCGGGCGTCGTCGTCCGGACGCACGGACTACGAATCTACCCCGGGACCGTGGCGAGGCCACCCGGACGGCCCTCAGCTCCGGGGGCACCGGCGCCTTACATTGAACGGGTCGTCCGGACATCACTCGCATGTCGTCGTCCCGTACGTCAGGAGCCGGCGCAGTGGAGCTGACCAGTACGTCGTTCCTCGTCACGCTGATCGTCGTCACCGTGCTCGCCATGCTCGCCGCGCTGCTGCTGTGGAACCGGATCCCCGGACCGGGCTGGCTGCGCTGGCCCGCGCGGCTGGTGATGATCGGGCTGTGCCAGCTGACCGCCATCTGCGTGGTGGCCGCCTGGATCAACGGGAGTTACGGGCTGTATTCCTCGTGGGACGACTTGCTCGCCACCCCCACCGGCGAGAACGCGTCCACGATGACGGGGCCGCCGCTGGGCCGGGCCAAGTTCACCCGGGGCGACGACGGCATGCGGACCACGTACTTCCGCGGTTCCCATTCGAAGCTCGCCGGGCAGGTCTTCGTGTGGACTCCCCCGGAGTACGACGCGCCGGGCGCGGAGAAGACCCGTTTCCCCGTACTGATGCTGCTGCACGGCTACCCGGGCTCGCCGCGGACCTGGATCGACCTCGGGAACATGCCGGGCGCGCTGGACCAACTGGTCCAGGTGGGTGCGGCGCTCCCGTTCATCGTGGTGATCCCCGAGCTCTACCCGGGCGGGGTGAACACCGACTGCACCAACACCCCGCAGCGCAAGCTGGCCGACTGGCTGGCCGAGGACGTGCCGGACCTGGTCGCCAGGAACTTCCGCACCCTCCCCGAGCCGAGGGGCTGGGCGCTGATGGGTGTCTCGACCGGGGCCTTCTGCGCGGCCAAACTGCCGCTGCAGTACCCGGGGGCCTTCCGGGCGGGCGTGGCTCTGGACCCGGATCCCCTGAACGGGGATCCAGGCGTACTGGCCGACCCGGTCCTGCGCGAGCGCAACAGCCCGATGTGGCTGGTCCGCCGCGCGAAGAAGGCGGACGTCGGACTGTTCCTGGCCACGTCCGCGCAGGACAAGGACAGCCCGCCGCAGCAGCTGGACGCCTTCGTCAAGGCCGCGGCGGGGACCGGCGTGCGGGTCAAGACCCTGGTGCGGCCCGAGGGCGGCCACAACTTCCAGACCTGGAGCGGGATGTACCCGGACGCGCTGGGCTGGCTCAGTACGGAGATCTCACCGCCGACCGCCGGTGGGGGCGCGGGCTCGGGCACTCCCTAGTACCAGTTGAGGGTGAGGGGGAAGGTGGTGGTGGAGGTGGTTGTGGTGGTGTCGGTTGCGGTGGCGGTGATCTGGGTGGTGCCGGTGGTCCAGGGTTTGCCGGTGATGCGGCCGGTGTTGGTGTCGAGGGTGAGTCCGAAGGGGAGTGCGGTGGTGGTGTAGCGGACGGGGGGTTTGCCTCCGGTGGTGGTGAGCTGGATGGTGCAGGTCTGGTTGAACTTGCAGCTCTGGGGGCCCGGGTTGGCGAGCTTCAGGTCACCGGGAGTCGGCGTGGGGGTGGGCGTAGGCGTCGGGGTGGGCGTCGGCGTCGGCGTCGCGCCGCATCCCGCTGTGGCTTCCGGCGGCAGCGGGACGCGCCAGATCTGGGCGTCGTTCTCCGAGCCGACCAGCAGGTTCGCGCAGTCGGCGTACGTCACCGTCTCGCCCTGGGACTGTGCGGGCAGGGCGACGTCCGCGAGCTTGGTCCCGGAAGCGCTGTACACGGAAGCCGTGTTGGAGCCGAACGGCCCGCCGCTGCGCAGGGTGTACGAGGCGCCCGACGGCGAGAACGCGCCGTCGGTGGCGAAGACCGGTCCCGGCCGGACCGCGGCGAGGGTGCCCTGCTGTCCGGCGACCGGAGGCAGCGGAGCCTTGTACAACTGGCCTGCCGAGCCGATCAGTTTGCTCGCGATGTAGATCTGTCCGGTGACGGGATCGGCGAGCAGGGACTCGGCGTCGTGCTTTCCGTCGGCGTAGGTGAAGCGGTAGGAGGCCGGTGTGACGGCGGCGTTGGCGAGCTGGTCGGGCTCGGGGAAGCTGTGCACGGTGATCTCCGCGCGGTTGCCGAGGTTGTCCCCGATGTCGCCGACCAGGATCACCGGGGCGCCGGCCGCGTCCTTGCCGAGCGCGAGGCCTTCCCAGTCGGTGTTGCCGACGCCGGAGAGCGTGAAGGTGGCCTTGAGCTGCCCGGTCGCGCCGCCGCAGTCGATGGCGAAGACCTGGTTGGTGTTGCCGCTGTCATTGACGGCGTAGAAGACTCCGGGGTGCTTGCGGCTCATGGCGAGGCCGCTCAGTTCCGCCAGTCCGCCCGGGAGGGTGCACTTCTTCTCGGGCGCCAGGGCGCTCGCGGCGGTGGCTGCGGACCCGGCAGCCGGGGAAGCGGTGGCGCCGGCCGTCCAGGCGAGCGCCGGCAGCAGGGTGGCGAGGGCCGCGGTCGCGAGGGCGGCGGCCGCTGGGGCTGTGAGGTGTCGGGACATGCACACAATGTGATGGGCCATCAGTTGCTGACGCCAGGAGCGACACCCGGCCGTTCGAGCATCGTTCAATGCCGCGCGGGCATGACTGCCGGGGCGCAAGGGCGATTCCCGGACAACCGCGCCGGCGCCCGCCGGGCTCCGGTCAGCGTGCCGGTTCGCGTACGGGGGCGTTGTGCCGCGCGTGCGCGATGAAGGCGCGCGCCGCCCGGCTCAGCGACCGCCGCGCGTGCGCGATCCCCACCGGTCGCAGCAGCGGCGGGGTGAAGGAGCGGATTTCCGCGCGGCTGCCGAAGGCCCTGGTCACCACGTCCCGGTACCAGATGAGGGAACCGCGGCCGTCCGTCACGCCGGTCACCCAGGCGAGGCGCTCGTCCACTTCCAGGGTGGGTACCGGGCGCACGCCCAGGCAGCTGAACATGGCCTCCATCTCGGTGCGCCGGCCGGTCCCGGGGCAGGGCAGCACCATGGGCAGTCCGTCGAGCATCCGGAACGGCACCGGGTCGGGGAGCCGCGAGCCGATCGGCGAGATCAGCACCACCTCGCGCTCCTGGATGTGGTGGGTGGAGAGCCCGCTGTCCACGGGCAGGTCGACGAGGCCCAACTCGGCTCTTCCCTCGGTCAGTTCGCGGACGAGGACCTCGCGGCTGTCGTGCTGCTGGAGCCGCACGTCGACGCCGGGGTGGCGTTCGGTGAAGCCCGGTACCAGGTCGGCGGCCAGATCGAGGGCCAGGGTGGGGGTGGTGGCGAGGGTGAGGACGTCCCGGGCGCCCCCGCCGTGCGGGGTCCCGATGTCGTCGATCGCCTCCACCGCGTTCAGGACGGTGCGGGCCAGCCGGACGACCCGGGCCCCTTCCGGTGTGAGGTCCACCCCCCTTCCCCGGCGGGCGAGGAGTTCGACCCCGAGGTCGCGCTCCATGGCCTGGACGGCCCGGGAGAGGGCGGACTGGGCAACGAAGACCGAGGCGGCCGCGCCGGTGATGGAGCGGCAGTCCGCGACGGCGACGAGGTAGCGAAGCTGCGCGAGTGTGGGGGTCATGACCGGACGGTAACGGCGCCGTGCTGTACCTGTAAGGGCCGTCGGGTGAACAAATGTCCGTTCCGCCAAAGGCTTTCATGCCCGGTGGGCGACAAGGCATACCGGTGCGGCATGTTCCCCGGGCCGGTCCGGTACGCCGCCCCGCGCGCCGGGGCTCCCGCCCGGACGGGGAACGGCGCAGGCCACCGGCTCGGCCGGGGTGCGTCCGCGGTGCGCCGCGCGTGCCGCGGATCCGAAGCAACGTACTCCGCATGCCCGTTGACAGTGCACGGCGGTCCCCGCACGATGCAACCCGACATCGGGGAATTTGACCACTGTTCAAGCCTGCCGCACTCCTGGCGGGTCGCCCGTTTGTCCCGTCCTTCGTAGCTCGGCCCCGGCATCCCCCCGGGGGCGTACCACCGCGTCCGGTTCTGCGAAATGTGACACAGCACTCGATGAGGAGCGCCCGTGACCCCCCAGCCCGAGCCGTCCCCGAAGCCGGGGGCATCCCCGCAGACCGCCGCCACCCGCGATCTCGTCGTCGCGCTCAGCCCCTTCGGGGAACCCAACCCCAGGATCACGGCCGCCGCCGAGCGGGCCGGGGCGCTCGGGCTCCTCGACCTCGGGCGGGACCCCGACGCCGCACGGGCGGCCTTCGCGGAGCTGGGCCGTCGGCTCGGTGGCGGCCCCGGCGGCAGTGGCCGTCGGCGGTACGGGGTGCGGGTGCCCGTCGGATGTCCGCTGGAGGCCGGCGAGCTGCCGCCGGAGGTGGACACGGTGCTGCTCGCCGACCCGGCGGACCACACCCGGGAGCGGATGGCAGGCTGGGCCGCGGGCGGGCTGCGCCGGGCGTGGGCCGAGACGGTGAGCCCGGCGGAGGCGCGGACCGCGGTGGCCGCCGGGGCGGTGGCCGTCGTCGCCAAGGGCCATGAGGCGGCGGGCCGCGTCGGGTCGGCCACCACCTTCGTGCTGCTCCAGCAACTGCTGGCCGGACCGGGGCTCGGAGTTCCCGTGCTCGCGTACGGAGGCATCGGACCGCACACGGCGGCGGCGGCCGTCGCGGGCGGAGCCGCCGGGGTCCTGGTCGACGTACAACTGGCCCTGACCACCGAGGGAACGGCCGGCCTGCCCGAGGAAGTGACGGCCGCCCTGCGGTCCATGGACGGGTCGGAGACCCGCCTGGTCGACGGGCACCGGGTGTTCACCCGGCCCGATTTGCCGCATCCCGAGGGCCCGACGGCCGCCCTGCTCGGGGCCCGGGACCTGCGCACGCAGTTGCTGCCCGTGGGGCACGACGGCGCCTCGGCGGCCCGGCTCGCGGCGCGCCACCGGACCACGGGTGGCGTCCTGCAGGCCGTACGGGCGGCCGTGACGGGGCACTTGGAGGCGGCGGTCCGGGCCCGGCCCCTGCTGCGGCCGCGACCCGTCGCACAGGGCCCGATGACCCGGGTGAGCGACCAGGCGGCCTTCGCCGAGGCGGTGGCCGCCGAAGGCGGGGTCCCGTACCTGGCCCTCGCGGTGATGGAGGGCCCGGACGTACGCCGGCTGCTCACCGAGACCGCCGAGCGGCTCGGGGACCGGCCGTGGGGCGTCGGCCTCCTCGGCTTCGCCCCGCCCGAGCTGCGCCGGGAACAGCTGGCGGCCGTGGCCGAGGTGCGCCCCCCGTACGCGATCATCGCCGGCGGCACCCCCGCCCAGGCGGCCCCCCTCGACGCGGCCGGGATCACGACCCATCTGCACGTGCCCTCGCCGGGGCTGCTGGAGCGGTACCTCGCCGAGGGCGCCCGGCGGTTCGTCTTCGAGGGCCTCGAATGCGGCGGACACGTCGGGCCACGGGCCTCCTTCCCGCTCTGGGAGGAGCAGATCGAACTGCTACTCGACTGCCCCGAACCAGCCGCCCTGGACGTGCTGTTCGCGGGCGGGATCCACGACGCCCGGTCCGCCGCGATGGCGGTGGCGGCCGCGGCCCCGCTGGCCGAGCGGGGAGCGCGGACCGGGGTGCTGATGGGGACCGCGTACCTGTTCACCGAGGAGGCCGTGGCGGCGGGCGCCGTGCTGCCGGTCTTCCAGCGGGCGGCGGTGGAGTGCGCGCGAACCGTGCTGCTGCACACCGCGCCGGGCCACGCCACGCGCTGTGCGGCCACCCCGTACACCGAGACCTTCGAGACGGCCCGGCGGCGGCTCACGCAGGACGGGACCGAGGCGCGCGCGGTGTGGGAGGAGCTGGAGCGGCTCAACCTGGGGCGGCTGCGGATCGCGAGCAAGGGCCTGCGCCGGGCACGGACCACGGGCGCGGCGCTGCCGGACGACCCCGCGTTGGAAGCCGTTGACGAGGAACAGCAGTATGCGGAAGGGCTGTTCATGCTCGGGCAAGCCGCGACACTGCGCAGCGAGGTCACGACGATCGCCGCGCTGCACCACGAGGTCACCGAGGGCGCCACCGCGGTGCTGGAGCGGCGGGCCCGGGACTTCGCCGACGTCGCACCGGCGGTCGCGGCCGAGCCGCTCGACATCGCCATCGTCGGGATGGCCTGCGCCTACCCCGGAGCGCCCGACCTCGCCGCCTACTGGGCGGCGGTCCTGGCCGGCAAGGACGCGGTGACCGAGGTCCCGGCCGAGCGCTGGGACCCGGCGCTCTACTACGACGCCGACCCGGCGCGGGCCGGCGAGCGCACCCCGTCCCGCTGGGGCGGCTTCCTGGACCCGGTGCCCTTCGACGCCCTCGCGCACGGCATCCCGCCGGCCTCACTGGCCGGGATCGAGCCGGTGCAGCTGCTGGCGCTGGAGATCTCGGCGCGGGCCCTCGCGGACGCCGGGTACGGCAAGGAGCGCGCCTTCGACCGCTCGCGGACCTCGGTGGTGTTCGGCGCGGAGGCCGGCACCGAGCTGGCGGGAGCGTACGGGCTGCGCGCGCTGCACCCCGCCTACCTCGGCGAGCTGCCGCCGGAGCTGGACGGTCAACTGCCGCGGCTCACCGAGGACTCCTTCCCCGGGGTCCTGGCCAATGTGATCGCCGGCCGGGTCGCCAACCGCCTCGATCTCGGCGGTGCGAACTGCACGGTTGACGCGGCCTGCGCCTCCTCGCTCGCGGCACTGGACCTGGCCTGCCGCCAACTGCGCGACGGGGACAGCGACATGGTGTTGTGCGGGGGCGCGGACGTGCACAACGGGATCAACGACTACCTGATGTTCGCCTCCGTACGGGCCCTGTCGCCGACCGGGCGCTGCCGCCCCTTCGACACTGCCGCCGACGGGATCGCGCTCGGCGAGGGTGTCGGCGCGCTGGTGCTCAAGCGCCTCGCGGACGCGGAGCGGGACGGCGACCGGGTCTACGCGGTGGTCAAGGCGGTCGGGGCCGCCAGCGACGGCCGCTCGCTGGGCCTGACCGCACCCCGCCCGGAGGGCCAGCGGCGGGCGCTGGAGCGGGCCTACGCCCGGGCCGGCATCGCGCCGGGCGAGGTGGGCCTGGTGGAGGCGCACGGCACCGGCACGGTGGTCGGGGACAGCACCGAACTGGCCGTACTGAACGACCTGTTCACCTCCGCCGGGGCCGCTCCGGGGTCGTGCGCTCTGGGCTCGGTGAAATCGCAGCTCGGACACACCAAGTGCGCGGCCGGGCTGGCCGGGCTGATCAAGGCGGCCCGGGCGGTGCACACGGGCGTCCGGCCGCCGACCCTGCACATCACCGCGCCGAACCCGGCGTGGGACGCGGACCGGAGCCCGTTCTTCTTCGACACCGAGGCACGGCCGTGGGCGACGCCGGTGGAGCGGCGGATCGCCGGCGTGAGCGCCTTCGGCTTCGGCGGCACCAACTACCACGCCGTACTCGCCGGTTACTCCGGAGCGGCGGAGCCCGCGCACGGACACGAGGAGTGGCCCGCCGAGCTGTTCTGCTTCCGCGGCGAGGACCGGCGGGCGGCGGGCCGGGCGATGGCGCGGCTCGCGGCCCGACTGGAGGAGAACGACGCGGCCGGGCGGCCGTGGGCGCTGCGCGATCTCGCGGCGGAGGTCTCCCGCGCCACCGGCGGGGTCCGGACGGACGGCAGCCGGGCCGCGGTACAGGTCGCGGTCGTCGCCGCCGACCTGGACGAACTGGCGGGCCGGCTGGAGCGGGCCCGGGCGTTCGCCGCGGGCGCGGGGGTCCACGTACCGCAGGAGGGGGCGGATCCGGGCCGGGTGGCGTTCCTGTTCCCGGGGCAGGGCAGTCAACGGGTCGGGATGCTGGCGGAGTTGTACACCGCTTTCCCGGCCCTGCGCGAGCAGCTCGACGGCGCCCCCGATGCGGTGGTCTCGGCGGTGTTCCCCCCGGCGGCGTTCACCGCGCGGGGCCGGGCGGAGCAGCGGGCCGCGGTCACCGACACCCGCGTGGCGCAGCCCGCCCTCGGGCTGGCGGGGGTCGCGGCGTACCGGCTGCTCGCGGGGCTCGGCGTACGGCCGCACTGCGTGGCCGGCCACTCGTACGGGGAGCTGACCGCGCTGTGGGCGGCCGGGGTGTACGGCACGGCGGACCTGCTGCGGCTGAGCGGGCGCCGGGCCGAGGCGATCCTCGCGGCCGCCGGGGAGGACCCGGGCACGATGGCGGCGGTGGCGGCCGCGCCCGAGGAGGTGCGCGAGATCGCGGAGCGGGCCGGGTGCGTGGTGGCGAACCACAACGCCCCGCGGCAGTGCGTGATCTCGGGACCCACGACGGCGGTCTCGGCGGCGGTGGACGCGCTGCGCGCGGCGAGCCTGTCGGCGCAGCCCCTGCCGGTGGCCTGCGCGTTCCACAGCCCGGTGGTGGCCGGCGCGGCCGTGGAACTGGCCGCCGAGCTGGCCGGTACGGCGCTGTCCGCCGCCACCGTTCCGGTCTGGTCGAACACCACGGCCGGTCCCTACCCTGCCGAGCTTGGGGCGGTACGCGACCTCGTGGCCCGGCAGGTGGCCTCGCCGGTCCGCTTCGTGGAACAGGTGGAGGCCATGTACGCGGCCGGTGTGCGGACCTTCGTGGAAGCCGGGCCCGGGCGGGTCCTGTCGGGGCTGGTGGGCCGCGTCCTCGGCGGGCGCCCGCACACCGTGGTCCCGCTGGACGTACCGGGCGAGCCGGGGCTGCTGCGGCTGGTCACGGCGCTGGCGCAGCTCGCGGCGGCGGGCGTCCCGGTGGACCCCGAGCCGCTGTTCCGCGGCCGGTGCGCCCCGCTGCCCGAGCGGGCTCCGCGGCGCCCGGGCTGGCTGGTGGACGGCCACCTGGTCCGCACCGCTGACGGCGCCCCGGTCGCCGGCGGCCTGCGTCCGGCCCACCGCGTGACTCCGACGGCTGTGGCCCCGGCTCCGGCGGCGGACCGCCGGGAGGAGGCGCTGCTGGAGTACCTGCGCGGGACCCGCGAGCTGGTCGAGGCGCAACGGGACGTGCTGCTGGGCTACCTGGGCACGCCCGGGGGTGCCCGGAGCCCGGCCCTCGGGCCGGGCTCGGCCGGCGCAGTGGTCGCCGCCGCGAGCACAGGCACGGGCGGCACGGGCGGCACGGGCGCCGCCGGGACCGGCCCGTGGCCCGCGGCCGGCAGTCCGGCTCCGGCCCGGCCCGACGAACCGCGGCCGGCGCGCTCCGGCGAAGCCGCCCGGTCTCCCGAGGAGGTCATGGAGGCGGTCCTGGAGATCGTGCACACCCGGACCGGTTACCCGCGGGACATGCTCGGCCCCGAGCTCGACCTGGAGGCGGACCTGTCCATCGACTCCATCAAGCGGGTGGAGATCATCGGCGCCCTCGCCGACCGCATCGGACTCCCCCAGGACCCCGGCGGCTCCGCCTCGACCGCGGTCGAGGAGCTGTCGCGGATCAAGACCCTGCGGGGGATCGTCGACTGGATCACCTCCCACACCCCGGAGTCGGTGTCGGAGTCGGTGTCGGAGTCGGTGTCGGATCCGGTGTCGCATCCGGCCCCCGTCGCGGCCCCGGGCCCGACGGCCGGGAAGTCGGCCCTGATGGCCCCGGACCCGGACCCGGCACCGACCCCGGCGCCGGTCCCGGTCGCCCGGCTGCGAGTGGACACGGTGCCCGTCGAAGCCGCCGCCGGCCACCCGGACGTGCTGGGCGGACTGCGGATCGCAGTGGTCGAGGACGGGCAGGGCCTGGCCGCCGCCCTGGCCGCCGCCCTGCGGGAGCGCGGGGCCGAGGTACGCCTGCTGGCGGCGGCGGAGCCCGGAGACCACGGGCTCGTCGACCTCTCCGCGCTGCGCACCGGGCCGGCCGCTGCCGAACCCGTACTGCCCGGGGCGTTCTCCGGGCTCCAGCGCGCCCTCACAGGCGGAGTGGGCCGGCTGCTGCTGGTCACCGCGCCGGGCAGCGCCGGGGCCGGTCTGCACGGTTTCGCCCGCAGCGCGGCCATCGAGTTCCCCGGCACGCTGGTCCGTGCCGTGGCCGTCCACCCCAAGGAGGCTCCCGAGCAGGTCGCCGCACAGCTCCTCGCCGAGCTGGCCGGGACGGCCGACGGGCCCGCCTCCGTCGGGTACACCGCCGAAGGGGTGCGGGTCTGCCGCCGTGCGGTGCCCGCTCCCCTGTCCCCCGCGATCGCGTCCACCACGGGCCCCGCTGCCCCTGCTGCGCTCCTGGAGCCCGGCTCCGTGGTGCTGCTCACGGGCGGCGCCCGCGGGATCACCGCCCGCGGCGCGCTCGCCCTGGCCCGCGCCACCGGCTGCCACGTCGAGCTGATCGGGCGCACGCCCGAACCGGCCGCCGAGGCCGATGAGTTCGGGCAGGCGCACGACCGGGTGGCCCTGCGCGCCGCCCTGATCGGGGCGGGCCTGCGCACCCCCGCGGAGATCGAGGCCGCGGCTTCGCGGATCCTCGCCGGGCGCGAGGTACGGGCCAACCTGACGGCCCTCGCCGAGGTGGCGGCCTCCGTCCGCTACCACTGCACCGACGTCACCGACGAGCAGGCCGTACGGGCGGTGGTGGCCGACGTACGGACCCGGCACGGCCGGCTGGACGGCATCGTGCACGGGGCCGGCACCCTGCGCGACGGGCTGCTGTGCGACAAGCAACCGGCTGCGTTCGCCGAGGTGTTCACCACCAAGGTGGCCGGCGCCCGGCACCTCGCGGCCGCGGCCGCCGAGCACGGCGCCTGCCCCGCACCCCGTTTCCTCGTGCTGTTCGGCAGTGTCGCCGGCGTGTACGGCAACCGCGGCCAGACGGACTACGCCGCCGCCAACGACGCGCTCGACACGCTCGCCCTGGCCTGGTCCGAGACCTTCCCCGGCCGGGTTCTATGCGTCGACTGGGGCCCCTGGGCCGCCGAGGCGGGCGGGATGGTCACCCCTGAGCTGGAGCGGGCGTACGCGCAGCGCGGTATCCCGCTCATCACCCCCGAGGCGGGTACCGCCGCGTTCCTCGCCGAGCTCGCGCACGGGACCGACGTACAGGTGGTCTTGATGGCTCAGGAGGGCCGCGGCGATGAGTGAGCGACGACAGCGGGCGCGCGGGCCGCGGCCGACCGACGCGGCGATCGTCGGGATGGGGGCGGTGTTCCCCGGGGCCGGCGACCTGGCGGCGTACCGCCGCAACCTGTTCGCCGGCACGGACTGCATCGGCGAGGTGCCGCCGGGGCGTTGGGACCCGGAGGTGTACTACGACCCGGCCGCCGCCACGGGTTCGCCGGCCGGTGACCGGTTCTACTGCCGGCGCGGCGGTTTCGTCGACGGTCTGGCCGCCTTCGACCCGACCCGGTTCGGGATCATGCCGGCCGCCGTGGAGGGCGCCGAACCGGACCAGATGCTCGCCCTGCACGCGACCGCCGAAGCCATCGCCGACGCGGGCGGCGAGGACCGGCTGCCGGCCGACCGCTCCCGGATCGGGGTGATCCTGGGGCGCGGCGGGTTCATGGGCGTGGCCACGGCCCGGCTCGACCAACGGGTGCGTACCGCGCACCAGTTGGCTCAGACCCTGCGCGAACTGGCCCCGGAGCTGGGTGAGCACCGGATCGCGGCGGTGCGCTCGGCCTTCCAGGAAGCGCTGGGGCCGGAACGTCCCGACGCCTCGATCGGTCTGGTGCCGAGCTTCACGGCCGCGCGGACGGCGAACCGGCTGGACTTCCGCGGCCCCGCCTACACCCTCGACGCGGCCTGCGCCTCCTCGCTGCTGGCCGTGGACCAGGCGGTGGGGCTGCTGGCCGGCGGACGTTGTGACGTGGTGGTGGCCGGGGCGGTGCACCACTGCCACATCGCCACGCTGTGGAGCGTGTTCACGCAGTTGCGGGCACTGAGCCCGAGCGAGCGGATCCGGCCCTTCGACCGGCGGGCCGACGGCACGCTGCTGTCGGAGGGCACCGGGGTGGTGCTGCTCAAGCGGCTCGCGGACGCGCAGCGCGACGGCGACCGGATCTACGCCGTCGTCCGCGGCACCGGCGTGGCCGGGGACGGGCGGGCCGCCAGCCTGATGAGCCCTCTGGTCGCGGGCCAGGTACGGGCCCTGGAGCGGGCCTGGCGGGAGGCCGGCCTGGACCCCCGGGCGGCCGGGGCGCTGGGGCTCCTGGAGGCGCACGGCACCGGCACCCCGGTGGGCGACGCGGCTGAACTCGACACGCTGGCCCAGGTGTTCGGACCGTCGGACGGCTCCGGGCAGGGGGTCGGCTTCGGCTCCGTGAAGTCGATGGTCGGACACACCATGCAGGCCTCCGGCATGGCCGGGCTGATCAAGGCCGCGCTCGCGGTGCACGAGGGGATCCTGCCGCCGACGCTGCACCTGGAGGAACCGCACCCGGACCTGGCGCGGACCCGGATGCGGCCGGTGACGTCGGCCGAGCCATGGGAGCGCGGCCCCGGGCCGCGCCGGGCGGGGGTGAACGCGTTCGGGTTCGGCGGGATCAACGCGCACGTGGTGCTGGAGGAGGCACCGGGGTCCGCGTCCCGCCCCGCCCCGGCGGCCCCCGCCCCGGCGCCGGTACGGCGGTTCCTGCCCCTGGCGGGTGTCCCGCCGGTCGACGCGGCCGCGCGGGACGACGTACTCCTGCTGGCGGCGCACGGCCCGGCGGAGTTGGCGGCGCTGCTCGCGGACGGGGTGTCCGCCGGGCAGGGGCCGTGCCGGCTCGCGGTGGTCGGGCCGACCCCGCAGCGGCTGGCGCTGGCCGCGAAGGTGGTGGCGCGGGGCCGGGCCTGGCGCGGGCGCGGGGACGTGTGGTTCACGCCCCAGCCACTGGGCGGCCGGGTCGCGTTCCTCTTCCCCGGCCTGGAACCGGAGTTCGCCCCGGTGCTCGACGACGTGGCGGACCGGCTCGGCCTGGACCGGCCGCGGCTGAGCCGGGGCGGCGAGCTGATGGAACGGGCCCTGGACGCCATCGCGACCGGCCGGTTCTTCGCGCGGGTCCTGCCGGAGCTGGGCATCGGGGCGGACGTGCTGGCGGGCCACAGCCTGGGCGAGTGGGCGGCGATGGTCGCGGGCGGGATGTACCCGCCGGACGCCGCCGACGCGTTCCTCGCCTCGCTGCGGCCGGGATCACTGAAGGTCCCGGACCTGGTGTACGCGGCGCTCGGCTGCGGGGCGCGGCGGGCCGAGGCCGCGGTGCACGGGGTCGACGGGGTGGTGGTCAGCCATGACAACTGCCCGCACCAGTCCGTGGTTTGCGGTGGCCCCGCCGGAGTGTCCGAGGTCCTGGAGCGGCTGCGCGCGGACGGGGTGCCGGGCCAGGAGCTCCCGTTCCGCTCGGGCTTCCACACACCGATGTGGGAGCCGTACCTGGGGCAGGTCCGGGCCGTCTTCGCCCGGCTGCCGATACGGCCGCCCACCCTCCCGGTGTGGTCGGCGACGACCTGCGCGCCGTTCCCGTCCACATCCGCGGAGGTACGGGAGTTGGTGGAGCGCCACCTCCTGGAGCCGGTGCGCTTCCGGGAGTTGACGCTGCGGCTGTACGAGGAGGAGGGCGTGCGGAGCTTCGTGACACTCGGCCCGGGCAGTCTGCCGGGCTTCGTCGAGGACACCCTGCGCGAGCGCCCCCACCTCTCGGTGTCGACCGCCTCCCCGCGCCTGCAGGGCCTGGCCGCCCTGCGCCGCACCTGCGCCGCCCTGTGGACGGAGGGCCACGCACCCGACTGGTCCCGCCTGGCACCGCCCGAGACCACAGAGATCCAGGAGACCGCAAGGATCCCCGAGATCACCGCGCCCGGCGCACGCCCCGCGGAGAGCGGTGTCCGGCCGGGGCGGACCGTGCCGTTGGACCTCGGCTCGCCGCTGGTGCGGCTCGGCGATTTCGCGCGGGCCGCGCTCGGCGACCTGCTGCCGACGCCCGCGCCCCCGCCCGCGCCCGCGGTGTCCGGCCGGCCGGTGCTGCTGTCCGCCCTGGACACGGTCCTCGCCGACACCCGCTCGGCGGCCCGGAGCGTCACCGAGGCCTGGTCGGCCGTGTACCCGCCGGCTCCGGCGGCCCCGGGCTCCGGCGGTTCGGAAGGGGCCACGGGGAAACAGACCCTGCGGCTCTCGCTCGGCACGCTCCCCTACGTCCGCGACCACTGCGTCTACCTCCAGCCCGACGGCTGGCCCGAGGACTCCGACCGTTTCCCGGTCGTGCCGATGACCACCATGCTGGAGCTCGCCGCCGAGGCCGCCCTGCGCGCCGCGCCGCCCGGCGCGGCCGTCGTGGGCTACGACGACGTACGGGCCCTGCGCTGGCTGCCCGTCGAGCCCGCCGTCGACGTCGAGGTCGCGGTCCGCCCCGACGGCCCGGGCCGGATCCGCGTCGCACTGGGCGAGTACGCCACCGTCGTCGTACTGCTCGGCGAGCGCTACGGCGAGCCTCCCGCCCCGGACACCACACCGATCCGGGATCCGCGCCCGGCCCCCGTCAGCGCCGAAGGGCTCTACCGCGACCGGTGGATGTTCCACGGCCCCCGCTTCGCCGGGGTCCACGAGGTCGGCGCCGTAGGCGACGACGGCATCCGCGGGGTCCTGCGGGCGCTGCCCGACCCCGGTGCGCTGCTCGACGCCGCCGGGCAGCTCTTCGGGCACTGGATGCAGCTCCGGCTCCCCGTCGACCGGCTCGTGTTCCCCGCCACCGTCGACCGGATCCGCTTCTACGGGCCCCCGCCCGCCCCGCACTCCCTGGTGGAGGCGACCGCCCGGATCCGCGAGGTCCGCGACGTCACCGTACGGGGCGACCTCGACCTGCTGGACTCCGCCGGGCGGCTCTGGGCCCGGATCGACGGATGGACGTACCGCCGCTTCGGCGCCGACGAGCGTATCTGGCCGATGAAATTCACCCCGGAGGTGTGCGGGATCGGCGAACCGCAGCCCGCCGGGTGGTGCCTGGCCCGGCGCCGGTGGACCGACCCCGCCTCGCAGGAACTGGTGATGCGCCGCTACCTCGGCGCCGCCGAACGCGCCGTGTACGAGGCGCTGTCCCCGCGCGCGCGGGCGCCCTGGCTGCTGGGCCGGATCGCCGCCAAGGACGCGGTGCGCCACCTGCTGTGGGACGGCGGATCGGGTCCCGTGTTCCCGGCCGAGGTGCCGGTCGGCAACGACGCGGCCGGACGGCCGCTCGCCGAGGGCCCGCTCGCCCGCGGGCTGCGCCTGTCCATCGCCCACAAGGACCGCCTCGCCGTCGCGCTCGCCCACCGCACCCACCCGGTCGGCATCGACGTCGAGACGGTGACCGGTGACCCCGACGCACTGATCCGGATCGCCCTCACCGCGGCCGAACTGCGCCTCGCCGAGGCCCTGTCGGACCGCGAGGGCACGGACCTTCCGGCCGCCCTCACCATGCTCTGGTGCGCCAAGGAGGCCGCCGCCAAGTCACAGGGCGCCGGTCTCGGCGGCCGCCCGCGCGACTGGACGGTCACCGACGACCCGGGCTCCGGCGGTCTTCGGGTGCTGTCCCCGGACGGGCACCCGCATGCCGTGCGCACCACCGCGGTGCCCGACGGCCACGTCGTCGCCTGGACTTCCCTGCCGGCTTCGCCCGCCCCCGCCCCCGTCCCCTTCCCCCTCACGGAGACCCGCCATGGCCACTGACATCCTCTCCGAGATCACCGGCATGCTCGTGGAGATCATCGGCGACGAGTTCCTCCTCTCGGAGGAGGTCACGATGAAGACCACCTTCAACGACGATCTCGCCCTGGAGAGCATCGAGTTCGTCGCCCTCGCCGAGTTGCTGCACCACCGCTACGGCGCCGGTGTGGACCTGATGGGATTCCTCTCCGAGAAGGACATGGACGGCATCCTCGCGATGTCGGTCGGCGAGCTCGTCACGCACATCGGCCGGATCACCCACGCCTCCCTGGCCCGCGCCGCGACCCCGGCAACTCCCCCGGCCGGGACCACCGCCACCGCCCCGGCGACCTCCACCGCCCCCGCCCCGACGACCGCCCTGGCCGGCTGAGCCCGCCATGGCCTTCGTCTCCGCGGGCTCGCTCCGCTTCCACGTCCAGCAACTGCCGTCGGCGGCCGGCCCCGACGGGTCCGCCGACCGCCCCGTGGTCGTGTTCCTGCACGGGCTGGTCGTCGACAACCTCTCCTCCTTCTACTGCCCCCTCGCGCTGCCGGTGGCCCGCGCCGGGCACGAGGTCGTCCTGTACGACCTGCGCGGCCACGGCCGTACCGAGCGCCCGGCCACCGGCTACGACAGCCGCACCGCCGTACGGGACCTCCTCGCGGTCCTCGGCGCCATCGGCCTGGGCGGCCGCAGGCTGCACCTGGTCGGCAACAGCTACGGCGGCACGCTCGCCCTGCACGCGGCCCTGGCGCGGCCCGACCTCGTGGCCGGGCTGACCCTCCTGGAACCACCGCTCAGCGGGGCCTGGGTGGAGAACATGGTCGACACCCTGTCGGCCGCCGCGCTCAGCCTGGAGGACAGCCCGGTCCCCGCCGAGCTGCTCACCCTGCGCCTGCGCAAGGCCGCCCACCTCACGGCCATCGCCGACGCGCTCCTCAATCGCACCACCCTCATCGACGACATCGCGGCCAGCCGCACCTTCACCCCGTCCGACTACGCCAAGCTCCACTGCCCCGTACTGGTCGTCTGCGGCGAGCATTCCGAACTCGTGCCGGGCGCCCGCGAGTTGGCCGGGCACGCCGCACACGTCGCCACGCTCGACATCCTGCCGGGTCTGGGCCACGACGTGCTGAAGGAGAGCAGCGGGGTGTTGCGGGCAGCCGTGCTCGCCCACCTCGACGCCACGGCCGTGGCCACGGCCGCGGCGGCGGCGCCCGTCAGGGCCGGGACCCGGGTGGGAGCGCTGGTCCCATGAGGGTGCTGTTCGTGGTGCCGCCACTGGCGGGGCACGTCAATCCGACGGTGGCCGTCGCGGCCGAACTGGCCTCCCGGGGCCACGAGATCGCCTGGACCGGACCGGCCGGGCCGCTCGCCCGGCTGTTGCCCGCGCACGCCGGGATCCTGCCGGCCGGCGAGCGGGCCGGCGGCGGTTACGCCGACCTGCACACCCGGTGGCGGGACCTGCGCGGGGTCGGGGCCCTGCGGTTCCTGTGGGAGGAGGCGCTGATCCCGCTGGCCCGCGCGATGGTCCCCGGCGTGGCGGAGGCGGCCCGCGCTTTCGGGCCGGACCTGATGGTCGCCGATCAGCAGGCGCTCGCGGGGCCGGTGGTCGCGCGGCGGCTCGGCATCCCCTGGGCCACCTCCGCCAGCACCTCGGCCGAGCTGACGCGGCCGTTCGCCGACTTCCCGAAGGTCGGGCAGTGGGTGGCCGGGCAGATCGGCGGGCTCCTCACCGAATTCGGTGACGGCGCCGCCGCCGGATCAGCCGCTTCCGACTGGGATCCGCGGTTCTCCGAGCGGCTGGTACTGGTCTTCTCCACTCCTGAACTGGTGGGCAGGGCCGAGGACTTCCCACCCCATTACGCCTTCGTCGGCCCGGCCTTCGGCGCCCGGCCGGCCGGACCCGGCTTTCCCTGGCAGGCGCTGGATCCCGCCCGGCAGCGGGTGCTGGTGTCCCTGGGGACCCTCAACCAAGAGGCCGGGTCCCGCTTCTACGCGGCGGTGCTCGCAGCCGCCGAACGGCTCGCCGACCGGGTGCAGTTGGTCCTGGTGGCGCCGGCCTCGCTGATCGGATCCGCGCCAGGCAACGTCCTGCACCTGGAGCGCGTCCCGCAGCCGGCGCTGCTCCCGCACCTGGACGCGGTGGTCTGCCATGCCGGGCACAACACCGTCTGCGAGGCCCTCGCGCACGGGCTGCCGCTGGTGGTCGCCCCGATCCGGGACGACCAGCCGATCGTGGCCCGGCAGGTGGTGGAGGCGGGGGCCGGGGTCCGGGTGCGGTTCGGCCGGACCCGGGCCGAAGAACTGCGGGACGCGCTCACGGCCGTGCTGGACGAACCCGGCCCCCGCCGGGCCGCCCGGCGGATCCAGGCCTCCTTCGCCGCGGCCGGCGGAGCCGCCGCCGCGGCCGACCGGTTGGAGAAGCTGACATGACACCACCCCCGCTCCCCTCGCTCCCCCCGCCCCCCTCTCCCACCCCCAGCCCCCGGGTGCCGTGGGCCGGTGCCGCGATGCTCGTCGCCCTCGGAGCGGGCACCGTACGGGCCCGCCGCCGGCTGCGGGCGATCCCGGTGCTGCCCGAACCCCCGGTCACGCCCGCCGAGGTGCCGCGGGCCGCCGGGTGGCGGCTGCTCACGGCGCGCGGGGTCGAGGCCGACGGCGCGACCTTCCTGGCCGCCTGTGCGTACGCCGAGCGGGAGGGTCTGCGGGTGCTGGACCTGCTGCCGGCCGATCTGGCCGCCGAGCGGGTGCTGGGGCTGCTGCGGCTGGTGGATCCGGCGCGCTACCGGGAGGACCGGCTGGGCGAGGGGCGCGGCGCCGGACATGCCGTGCTCGTCGCCGAGGAGGTGCTCGCGCGGGCCGGGTACGCCGCGGACGGGGCGCGTCCGGAGCCGGCGGAACTCCTCGCCCTGTTGCGGCGTTTGAAGGAGTACGCCGCCGACGCGACGGGGCTGGCCGTCGCCCCGGGGCTCAGCGCGGGCCCGCCTTCTGGGTCGGCCGGGCCGGCGCGCGTCGCCGAGCTACGGGCCCAGGGCCTGCCCGCGGGCGCACTGGCCGCGGCGCAGCTCGCCGGGCTGGCGCTGCTCGCGCGGGCCGTCGTACGCCGACGGGGGTGGGGCGCCGCCGCGGCCGGGCTGTACTGGCTGCAGCCGTACCTGGCCCTGGGCGGGCCGGGGGCCCGGCTGCGTCCCGCCGATCTGGCCCGGGCCACGGCGGCCCGGCCGGTGCGCTCCCTCGGCGCGGGCCTGCGTACGGCCGCCGCGGCCGCCCGTACCGGCAGCGGCACCGACGGCGCCGACAGCGCCGATTCGGCGCGGGCGGCCGTGTACCGGGCCGAACTGGCCGACGGCACCGACCGGTTCCTCGAACCGCGCCGTCCGGACTGCCCCTGGTGCGGCTCCCGGCGGCTCTCGGTCCAGGTCACGGTGCCGGATCTGCTCCAGGGCAAGCCGGGGCGTTTCACCCTGGAGCGCTGCGGAGACTGCGCGCACGTCTTCCAGAACCCCCGACTGACGCCGGAGGGACTGGAGTTCTACTACCGCGATTTCTACGACGGCAGCGGCGGCGAGGGCGCGGGCATCGTCTTCGGGCGGCTCGGCGCGGCGTACCGCGGGCGGGCCGAGATGCTCCGGCCCCACACCGGCTCCCTCGGCCCCGAGTCCTGGCTCGATGTCGGCACCGGGCACGGCCACTTCTGCAATGCGGCGCGCGCGGTGTGGCCGCGGACCCGCTTCGACGGCCTGGACATGGGCGCCGGGGTAAGCGAGGCGGAGCTGCGCGGCTGGGTGGAGACGGGGTTCCAGGGCCAGTTCCCCGAGTTCGCCGGGAAGCTCGCGGGCCAGTACGAGGTGGTGAGCATGTACCACTACCTGGAGCACACCCGCGAGCCGCTCGCCGAACTGGACGCGGCTGCGGCGGTCCTGGCCCCGGGCGGGCTGCTGACCATCGAGGTCCCCGACCCGCAGTCGCGGATGGCCCGGCTGCTGGGACCCGCCTGGCTGCCGTGGTTCCAGCCGCAGCACCAGCACCTGATCCCGGCCGCGAACCTCAGCCGGGCGCTGGCCGAGCGGGGGTTCACCGTCCTGTCCGAGCAGCACGGCCCGGCCCACCAGGGCAACGACTTCTTCGGCGCGGTGGCCCTGACGGCTTCCCGACTGGCCCCGGACCCGAACCGCCCCTGGGCTCCCCCGGCCACGCTCGGCGCCCGCGCCCGCGCCGCCGCCGTACGGACGACCGCCCTGCCACTGTTCGCCGCGGCGGCTCTGCTCGACACCCTCCGTACGGCGGCGGCCCGGCGCACGGACGGCGGCAACGCGTACCGGCTGCTGGCCCGCAAGGCCGCCCGATGAACCGGGCCGGTTGGGCGGCCGGCCAGCCGGATGCCCAGCCGGATGCCCAGCCGGATGCCCGGCCTGCCGCCCAGCCGGCGTCGGCCGACGCCGGTGGCGGGCTGGCTCGCCGGGCCACCGTCGATCCGCTGTTCCGGCTCGTCGCCTATGCGCTGGAGGCAGCGCACGGCCGGGCGCCGGGCGCCGTGTGGAGTGCCCCGTACGCCTTCCACCTCGGGTCGCCCGGGCTGGTCGCCGCCGCCGGGTGGCCCGTGGCGGCCGCCGCCGCCCCGCGCTGCGACGGGCTGGTGCGGCTCAGCTCCCTCGCCCACCCCGCCGACGGCTGTGATCTGCCGCTGACCCTGTCGGGGCCGGTTCCCGACGCTCCCGACTGGGCCGTGCGGCCGTACGCGCTGCTGCGGGCGCTGGCCCGCGCCGGGTACGGCCGCGGCGGCACCGACCTGCACGTGCAGGGCTCGCTCACACCGGCCGCGGGGCTGGCCACGGCGGAGCCCGCCGACTGCGCGCTGGCGCTCGCGGTGGCGGACGTACACACACCGCCGGGCGAGGAGCCGGACCGCGCGCGCCTGGCCCGGCTGCTGGCCGGGGCAGTGCCGGACGGGGACGACGCCCTGCGCCGGGCCGTGCTCTTCGCCCGGCCGGGCACGGCGCTGCGCTCGGGCGGCGCCGGGCGCGCACCGCGGTACGTCGCCTTCGACCCTCCCGCCACGGGGGCGCGGCTGGTGCTGCTCGCGGTGCGCGGCGACCCCGGGGCCGAGGTGGCGCGGGCGGTGGCCTGCGCCCTCCGGGCCGGGGCGATGAGTGCCTGGCCGCCGGGGCAGCCGGGGCCCGGACCGGGGCTCGGACCGGGGCGGAGCGTCCTCGTCCTGCTGCCCGGGGCGCGCCTGGCGGCGGTGCGGGCCGCGGTCGCGGAGGAGTTCCGCGGCCGGGGGCAACCCGTACCGCGCTTCTTGAACATCGCCGTGGCCGGTGCGGCCCGGCGGGAGGAATGACAGAAGGAGGAACCACTTCATGAGCCCCCTGCACAGTCCCAAAAGACGGCGGGCCCGCCGGTCCGCGCTCGTGGCCGCACTGGGCGCGATCGGCCTGCTGGGCGCCTTCACCATAGCCAACTCCGAAGCGGCTGACGGGGCTTCGGCCTCCGTCGGCACGGCCGGCAGCGCCGTCGCCGGACTGCCCTCGTACGATCACGTGGTCGTGGCCGTCTTCGAGAACAAGCAGTACGGCGACGTCATCGGCAGCGCGAGCGCCCCGTACATCAACCAGCTGGCGAACGGCGGCGCGAGCCTCACCGGCATGAAGGCGCTGACCCACCCCAGCCAGCCGAACTACTTCAACCTGTTCTCCGGGGCCACCCAGGGCATCACCGGGGACGGCTGCTACACCGCCCAGTCGATGACCGCCGCCAACCTCGGTCAGGAGGTGATCGCGGCGGGCAAGTCCTTCGGCACGTACAACGAGGACCTGCCGAGCGAGGGTTCCACGGCCTGCACCAGCGGCCAGTACGCGCAGAAGCACAACCCGTGGTTCGCCTTCAAGAACATCCCGCTGAGCACCGGGAAGACCTGGGCGCAGTTCCCGCAGAACAATTTCGCGGCGCTGCCGAGTCTGTCCTTCGTGGTGCCCAACCTGTGCAACGACATGCACTCCTGTGCGGTCGGCACGGGCGACACCTGGACGAAGAGCAACCTCGACGCCTACGCGCAGTGGGCGAAGGCCAACAACAGTCTGCTGGTGCTGACATGGGACGAGGACAACTACCTCGGCTCCAACCAGATTGCCACCGTCTTCCACGGGGCGCACGTCAAGAACGGGAAGTACGCGACCGCGTACAGCCACCACCACCTGCTGCGCACCCTGGAGGACTTGTTCGGGACGGCGACGCACGCGGGCAACGCCGCCAACGTCCAGCCGATCACGGAGGTGTTCGACGGCACGACACCCACGCCGACCCCAACCCCCACTCCGACGCCGACCCCTACGCCTACGCCCACCCCGACCCCCACGCCCACCCCGACTCCCGGTGACCTGAAGCTCGCCAACCCCGGCCCCCAGACCTGCAAGTTCAACCAGACCTGCACCATCCAGCTCACCACCACCGGAGGCAAACCCCCCGTCCGCTACACCACCACCGCACTCCCCTTCGGACTCACCCTCGACACCAACACCGGCCGCATCACCGGCAAACCCTGGACCACCGGCACCACCCAGATCACCGCCACCGCAACCGACACCACCACAACCACCTCCACCACCACCTTCCCCCTCACCCTCAACTGGTACTGACCGCTGCGACCCAGGGAGACATCCGTGTACCTGTCCGCCGGCCGGGCGGCCGACACCGCCCAGGGCCTCGCCCCGCCCGGCCGCCGCACACCGGTCCCCGCGACCGTGATCGTGCTCGGCCTGGTCAGCATGGTCACGGATGTCTCCGCCGAGATGGTCACCGCCGTCCTGCCGCTCTACCTGGTGGCCGGGCTCGGCATGACCCCGCTGGCCTTCGGCGCCCTGGACGGGCTCCAGCAGGGGGCCACCGCACTCTTGCGCATCGTCGGCGGCCGGGTCGCGGACCGCACCCGCCGCCGCAAGCTCGTCGCGGGCGCGGGCTATGCGATGTCCGCCGCGTGCAAGGCGGCCCTGCTCGCCGTCGCCACCCCTTGGTCGGTGGCGGCGGTGCTGGCCGCCGACCGGACCGGCAAGGGACTGCGCACCGCGCCGCGCGATGCGCTGATCTCGCTGTCCTGTCCGCCCGGGGAGCAGGGCCGGGCCTTCGGGGTGCACCGTGCCATGGACACGGCCGGTGCGCTGCTGGGGCCGCTGGCCGCGTTCGGGGTGTTGTGGGTGGCGGTGGACGGGTACGGCGCCGTGTTCACCGTGAGCGCCTGCGTGGCCGTGCTCGGGGTGGTGCTGCTCGGGCTGTTCGTACGCGAGACCCCCGCGCCGGCATCGACACGGGCGCCGACACCGGCCCGCGCCCGCACACCCGTACCCGCCCGCGCGCCCACCCCCGGCCTCCGCACGCTGCTGCGCGTCCCCGGCCTGGGGGCGCTGTGTCTGACGGCGGCCGCGCTGGGCCTGTTCACCGTCGGCGACGCCTTCCTCTACCTGCTGCTCCAGCGCCGGCTCGACCTGCCGGCCGTCTACTTCCCGCTGCTGCCCGTCGCCGCGGCCGCGGTGTTCCTGTCTGCCGCGCTGCCCGCCGGGCGGCTCGCCGACCGGCGCGGCCGCCACCGGGTCTTCCTCGGCGGACACGTGCTCCTGCTCGGCGCCTGCCTGCTGATCCTGGCGCCGTTCCCCGCCGGGCCCTTCCTGGCCGTCGGCGTCCTGTCCCTGCTCGGCCTGTTCTACGCCACCACCGACGGGGTGCTGATGGCCGCCGCCGGGCCCCTGCTTCCGCGGGAGCTGCGCGCGACCGGGCTCGCGGTGCTGCAGACGGCGCAGGCACTGTCCCGATTCGCGGCGTCCCTGCTGTTCGGGGCGGCCTGGACCCTGTGGGGACCGGGCACGGCGCTCGCGGCCGCGGCCGGGGGCTTGCTGCTGGTCCTGGCCTCGACCGGCGCCATCGCCTCGTACCGGATCCGGGGGGCCCGCCGCTTCGGCGGGGTCAGCGGGCCAGGTGCAGGCGGGTGTGGAAGTACCCCGCCGTCTCCTTCCCGGCCGGGTCCTCGCCGAGGGCGGTGACGGTCTCGACCGCGGTCCGCTGCTCCTGCGGGTCGGTGAAGCGGCGCTGCGGGTGGGTGGCGGTGGAGCGTTCCACGGCCAGCCCGTACGACCGCAGGCACCCGGAGATCGGCCGGTAGTCGTGGGTGCGCAGGACGAACGCGGCCACCGGCACCGGCCGCCCGGCGGCGGTGATCAGCCGCCCGAAGGTGCGCTCGGTGAGGAAGCTGGTGCCGCCGGTGACGGTGATCAGGCCGGCTCCGGCCGCCGCCCGGCGCAGTCCCCTGCCGGGTTCGGTGCTCTCCAGGTCCTCGCAGTAGCCCTCGTCGAGCAGGCCGACGGACAGCGCGTAGGCGACGGCGGGCCCCGACACGTCGACGCCGATGGCGCGGACGGCGTCGGAGCGCCGCCGCGAGGCGTAGAAGTCCCGGTCCCAGTCGATGAGTTCGGCCGTGGTCAGTTCGGCGCTCTTCGCCGAGGTGTAGCGCTCGTACAGCTCCTCCAGGGTCACGTCGTGGTTGACGAGCGCCGCGTTGATCCCGTACGAGCAGCACAGGTCGAGCATCGCCGGGCGTCCCGGCGGGAGTTCGCGGCCGGTCAGGGCGCGGAACACCGCCTGGGCGTGGTGCGGGGTCTGGTATTCGTACGGCCCGAGCCGGGTGAAGTACCCCCGGGGGTCGGGCAATCCGTAGATCTCGTCGAAGCTCGTCATACCGGGTGTGCTCATCGGGTGCACGTCTCCCTGGATCGCGGGCAGGACACGGGCTCCAGTCGTATCCAGCCGCCGGTCCGCGCGAAAGACCGCCGATCCGGCCACCCGCACGCGCGGGCCGTGGGCCGCGCCCCGCGGGGGGGCGACGTAGGGTCGGATCATGGCGGAAACACACCGAAGTCTTGAAGGTACGGTCGCCCTGGTGGCGGGGGCCACGCGGGGCGCGGGCCGCGGCATCGCGGTCGAGCTGGGCGCCCGGGGCGCGACCGTGTACGTGACGGGGCGCAGCACCCGTGGCAGGCGCTCGGAGTACGACCGGCCGGAGACGATCGAGGAGACGGCTGAGCTGGTCACGGCGGCCGGCGGGCAGGGGATCGCGGTGGTCGCGGACCATCTGGTGCCCGCGCAGGTGGAGGCGCTGGTCGGGCGGATCGATGCCGAGCAGGGACGCCTGGACGTGCTGGTGAACGACATCTGGGGTGGTGAGCTGCTCTTCGAGTGGGAGAGCACGGTCTGGGAGCACGACCTGGACAAGGGGCTGCGGCTGATGCGGCTCGCGGTGGAGACCCATGCCATCACCAGCCACTACGCGCTGCCGCTGCTGCTGCGCGGGCCGGGCGGCGGTCTGGTGGTGGAGATGACGGACGGCACGGCCGAGTACAACGCGAGCCGCTACCGGGTGTCGTTCTTCTACGACATCGCCAAGTCGGCGGTGCTGCGCATGGCGTTCGCGCTCGGACACGAGCTGGGGCCGCGGGGCGCGACCGCGGTGGCGCTGACCCCGGGCTGGCTGCGCTCGGAGATGATGCTGGACACCTTCGGGGTGACGGAGGCCAATTGGCGTGACGCCTTGGACAAGGTCCCGCACTTCGCGATCTCCGAGTCCCCCTCGTACGTGGGGCGCGCGGTCGCGGCGCTGGCCGCCGACCCGGAAGTGTCGCGCTGGAACGGGCAGTCCCTCTCCAGCGGGCAGCTCGCCCGGGTCTACGGTTTCACGGATCTCGACGGCAGCCGGCCGGACGCCTGGCGGTACATGGTCGAGGTCCAGGACCCGGACCGCCCGGCGGACACCACCGGCTACCGCTGACCGGGCCTACCGCCGACCGGGCCGTGAGTCGATCAGCCGGGCCAGCCCGTCCAGGACGCACCGCAGGCCGAACTCCCAGACGGTCTGCGGGTCGTAGCCGCCGACCGCGCTGCCGACGCGCCCGGCGAGCGGGTAGCGCTCGGCGTCCATGGCCCGCTCCAGCAGTGGTGCGCTGACGGCCCACCACTCCTCGTCGCTCTGGCGGCTGTTGTGCGCGGCGGCGTCGGCGGCGGCCAGGGCGTTCACGTGGACGAAGCCGAGCAGGTGGGTCAGGGCGGCGTCCATCTCGACGTCCGTCAGGCCGATGCCGTCGAAAGCCGCCAGCTCGTGCTCGTACTTCCCGATCACGCCGGGGCCCAGCGGGGGGCGGGTGACGGCCAGGTCGGCGATCCAGGGGTGGCGGGCGAGCAGGTCCCGGTTGTCGTCGGCGACCCGGGCGACCTTCGCGCGCCACGGCTCCCCGGCGGCCCCCTCCCGACGCTCCATGACCTTGTACGCGTCGTCGAGCATGAGGTCGAGCAGCTCGGCCTTGCCCGGCACGTACGTGTAGAGGGTCATCGGCGTGACGCCGAGGCGCGTGGCCAGGGCCCGCATGGTGAGCGCGGCGAGCCCCGCCTCGTCGGCGAGCCCGGTCGCGGCCCGTACCACGGCGTCCACGGTGAGCCCTTGCCGCGGCCCCCGCCGCCCACCCCGCGGCTCCTCGCCGGGCTCGCGCCACAGCAGCGCCAGGGTGCGGACGGGGTCGCCCGCCCCGCTCCGGTCCTTCGCCATCTCGGCCCTCTCCTCTGCTCCACAGCTCCGCCAAAAACTTTCTACGCCATACAGAATACTATGTACAATGTTTGCTGACCGCCCGGCGCAACAAGGAGTTCCGTGCAGATCACCAGCACCGCGATATCCCTGACCGTTGACGACGTCACCGCCTCCACCACCTTCCTGGCCAGGCACTTCGGCTACGAGGAGGCCATGTCCGCCGAGGGCTTCGCCTCCCTCACCCACCCGTCCGGGCCACAGGTGATCTTCCTGCGGACCGGCATCGAGGTCCTGCCCGAGGGCTTGCGCGACCGGCACGCGGCCGGGCTGATCCTGGCCTTCACCGTGGCCGACCTTCCGGGCGAGTACGCACGCCTGCGCGCCGAGGGCGCCCCGATCACGATGGGGCTCCGCGAGGAACCCTGGGGCGAGCGCCTGTTCCAGGTCACGGACCCCAACGGGGTGGTCATCCAGCTGGTCGACTGGGCCGCCGGCGCCGGCGAGGACACCTCGGGAGCCGCCTCCACGGACCCGCGGACCACAGCCACCGCCGCGGCCACCGCCGCGGCCGCCGACAGCCATCAGGTCATCCAGGTTCGAGGCGCCCGCGAGAACAACCTCGTCGACCTGTCGCTCGACATCCCCAAGCGCCGGCTCACCGTCTTCACCGGCGTATCCGGCTCCGGCAAGTCCTCGCTCGTCTTCGGCACCATCGCCGCCGAATCGCAGCGCATGATCAACGAGACGTACACGGCCTTCATCCAGTCGTTCATGCCGAGCCTGGGCCGCCCCGACGTGGACGGGCTGCACAACCTGAGCGCCGCCATCGTGGTCGACCAGGAGCGGATGGGCGCGAACTCCCGTTCCACCGTGGGCACCGCGACCGACGCCTACACGATGCTGCGGATCGTCTTCTCCCGGCTCGGAAGTCCGCACATCGGCACCTCCAGCGCCTTCAGCTTCAACACCCCCGACGGCATGTGCCCGCGCTGCGAGGGCATCGGCCAGGTCTCCGACATCGCCGTGGACCAGCTCGTCGACCGTGAACTCTCCCTCAACGAGGGCGCGATCACCGTCCCCGGCTTCGCCGTGGACTCCTGGTACTGGCAGATCATGGCGAACTCCGGCTTCTACTCCCCCGACACGAAACTGAAGGAATTCACCGAGCGGGAGTGGGCCGACTTCCTGCACAAGGCGCCGCTGAAGGTGAGGGTCGGCTCCAACAACTTCACGTACGAGGGCCTGATCACCAAGATCCAGCGCACCTACCTCTCCAAGGACCGCGAGTCCATGCAGTCCCACATCCGGGCCTTCGTGGACCGCGCCGTGGTCTTCACCGACTGCCCCGACTGCGCCGGCACCCGGCTCTCGGCCGCCGCGCTCTCCTCGCGGATCGACGGGGTGAACATCGCCGACTGCTCTTCCCTGCAGATCAGTGACCTCGCCGCCTTCGTCCGGCGGATCGACGACCCCGGGGTCGCGCCCCTGCTGGCCAATCTGCGGGACCTGCTGGACTCCCTCGTCGAGATCGGGCTCGGCTACCTCAGCCTGGACCGGCCCTCGGCGACCCTGTCCGGCGGCGAGGCCCAGCGGGTCAAGATGGTCCGCCACCTCGGCTCCTCGCTCACCGACATCACGTACGTCTTCGACGAGCCGACCACCGGGCTGCACCCGCACGACATCCAGCGCATGAACGACCTGCTGCTGAGGCTGCGCGACAAGGGCAACACCGTGCTCGTCGTCGAGCACAAACCAGAGGTCATCGCCATCGCCGACCACGTCGTCGACCTCGGCCCCGGCGCGGGCACGGCCGGCGGGCAGCTCTGCTACAGCGGGGACGTGGCCGGGCTGCGCACGTCCGGCACCCTCACCGGCCGCCACCTCGGACACCGGGCGCGGCTGCGGGAGCCGGTGCGCACCCCGCGCGGCCACCTGTCCGTCAAGGGCGCCGATCTGCACAACCTGAAGGACGTCAGCGTGGACGTGCCGCTCGGGGTGCTGACGGTGGTGACCGGGGTCGCGGGCTCCGGCAAAAGCTCGCTGATCCACGGTTATCTGGCCGGGCGGGACGGGGTGACGGTGGCCGACCAGTCGCCGATCCGCGGCTCGCGCCGGTCCAACCCTGCCACGTACACCGGCCTGTTGAACCCGATCCGGACCGCCTTCGCGAAGGCCAACGGGGTCAAGGCGGCGCTGTTCAGCGCGAATTCCGAAGGTGCCTGCCCCAAGTGCAACGGCCTCGGGCTGCTCTACACGGACCTGGCCATGATGGCCGGGGTGGCCTCGGTCTGCGAGGAGTGCGAGGGCAAGCGGTTCACGCCCGAGGTGCTCACGTACCTGCTGCGCGGCAAGAACATCAGCGAGGTGCTCGACATGCCGGTGGCGGAGGCGTACGAGTTCTTCGCCACCGGGCAGGCGCGGGCCATCCTCGGCAGGCTCGCCGACGTCGGCCTCGGCTACCTGCGGCTCGGACAGCCGCTGAACACCCTGTCCGGCGGTGAGCGCCAGCGGCTCAAGCTGGCCGTCAACATGGCGGAGAAGTCCTCGACTTACATCCTGGACGAGCCCACGACCGGGCTGCACATGGCCGACGTCGACAAGCTGCTCGCGCTGCTGGACCGGCTCGTCGACGACGGGAACTCGGTCATCGTCATCGAGCACCACCAGGCGGTGATGGCGCACGCCGACTGGCTGATCGACATCGGCCCGCGCGGCGGCCACGACGGCGGCCAGGTGGTCTTCGAGGGCACTCCGGCCGCGCTGGTGGCCCGGGCGGACACGCTGACCGCGCGCCATCTGCGGGAGTACGTGGCCTCGTAGGCCGCCGCCCGGGGGCAGGCGCCGGGCTCCGGACGCCGGCGCCGCTCAGCCGAGAGTGGCGTCGGCCTCGGGGAAGGGCAGTTCCAGGGCGCCGCCCAGCGGCGCGAGGAACCGGGCCACGTCCGCATCGGACACGTCGGCCGCCGCGGCCGGGGACCAGCGCGGCCGGCGGTCCTTGTCCACGACCTGGGCCCGGATGCCCTCCACCAGGTCCGCCGTCCGCAGCGCGTGGCACGAGACCCGGAACTCCTGGGCCAGCACCCGCTCCAGGGAGCCGAGTACGCCGGCCCGGCGCACGGCGGCGAGGGTCACCTTGAGGGCGGTCGGGGACTTGGCCAGGATCGTTTCGGCGGTCTCCTTCGCGGCCGGGTCGCCGTGCGCGAGCAGCCGCTCCACGATCCCCTCGACCGTGTCCGCGGCGTAGCAGTGATCGATCCACTCGCGCTGCCCGGCCAGTTCACCGGGGGCGGGGGTGGCGGCGTGACGCGGGAGCACCTCGTGGACGGGGGCCGCGGCGAGTTCGGCGGTCAGCCCGGGGAGCCGGGCGGCGGGGACGAAGTGGTCGGCGAGTCCGCACAGCAGCGCGTCGGCCGCGCCGACGGCGGTGCCGGTGAGGGCGAGGTGGAGGCCGAGCCGGCCGGGGGCGCGGGCCAGCAGGTGGGTGCCCCCGACGTCGGGGACGAAGCCGATGCCGGTCTCGGGCATGGCGACGCGGGAGCGTTCGGTGACGATGCGGACGCTGCCGTGGGCCGAGACGCCCACCCCGCCGCCCATCACGATGCCGTCCATGAGCGCGACGTAGGGCTTGGGGTAGCGGGCGATACGGGCGTTGAGCCGGTACTCGTCGCGCCAGAAGCCGGCCGAGGCGCTGGTACCGGCCTTGGCATCGTCGTGGATGGCCCGGATGTCCCCGCCCGCGCACAGCCCTCGCTCACCGGCTCCGCGGATGAGGACCTGGGTGACGGCCGGGTCGTGCTCCCAGGCGGTCAGGGCCTCGGCGATGGCCCGCACCATGGGGTGGGTGAGGGCATTGAGGGCCTTGGGGCGGTTGAGGGTGATCACCGCCGTCCGGCCCGCGGTGTCGAACAGGACTGTGTCGTCTTCGGCATTCACACCGGCCAGTATGTAGCGTCGGCGGACATGCGAAAGATCATCCTGATGGGGTCCGTGTCCCTCGAAGGCTTCTTCGAGGGGCCCGAACGGCAGATCGACTGGCATCTCGTCGACGACGAACTGCACCGGCACCTGAACGACGAACTGCGCCCGATGGGCGGTTTCCTGTCGGGCCGCGTCACGCACGAGCTGATGGCGGAATTCTGGCCGACCGCCGACGCCGACCCCGCGGCGAGCGAGCCGGTGGCCGAGTTCGCCGGGATCTGGCGGTCGATGCCGAAGTACGTCTACTCGCGCACCCTGGAGCACGCCGACTGGAACTCCACCGTGGTCCGCGACGTCGTCCCGGCCGAGGTCGCCGCGCTCAAGGCGGCCCCGGGCGGCGACCTGGTGCTGGGCGGGGCCGACCTCGCCGCCTCCTTCCTGCGCCACGACATGGTGGACGCGTACCGGATCTATGTCCACCCCGTCCGCATCGGCCGCGGCAGACCCTTCTTCCCGCCCGTCGCCGCGCCGGCCCCGCTGCGCCTGGAGGGCACCCGAGCCTTCTCCAACGGCGTGGTCCAGCTGCGGTACGCCCGGCCGTAGCCCGAAAGCCCGGTACGGAACGCTCCGTCACGGTTGCGGAAGCTCGCGCAGGTGCGCCCCGGGCGTGTGCCCGAAGGCCCGGCGGAAGACGTCGATGAAGGCGCTCGCCGAGGCCCAGCCGCAGCGGTGCGCGACCGCCGTCACCGGGGTCCCCACGGCGAGCAGCCGCAGGGCCTGGTGCAGCCGCAGCTGGGTCCGCCACTGCGGGAAGGTCATGCCCAGCTCGGCGCGGAACAGCCGGCTCAGCGTCCGCTCCCCCGCCCCGGCCCCCGCCACGGAGCCGAGGGCGGCCAGCCCGCGCGGATCAGCCGGGTCCGCGTACAGCAGCGCGCACACCGCCGCCAGCCGCGCATCCGCGGGGGCGGGCAGGTGCAGCGGCTGGAGCGGCGAGGCCCGCAACTGGTCGAGCAGCACCCCGCGCATCCGACGCCGCTGCGGGCTGCCGTCCTCGGGGGCCCGCGTGTAGGCCAGGATCAGCTCGCGCAGCAGCGGTCCGACGGCGAGCACGGCGGGCACGGCGAGGCCGAGCGGGTTGAGGTGCACCGGCAGGCCCACGCTGTGCAGATCGGTCCGGCCGTAGGCGCGGTGCTCGTGCACCGTACCGGCGGGGATCCACAGCGCCCGGGTAGCCGGGGCCACCCAGGTGCCGGCGTCGGTGGTGATGGACAGCACCCCGGAACCGGCGTAGGCGATCTGGTGGTCGTCGTGGCGGTGCGGGTCGATCCCGTGGTGCGTGTCGAGCTCGCGGATGCTGGTCGCGGCCCGCGGGGTGTGGCGGATTTTCTGCATCACCCGGCAATTTATCGGAAGCGCGATGCCCGCGGCGAGAGCGATTCTCGACCCGTGACCTCATCGAATCCCGTGCACGACCCCTCGCGAAGCTCCGTACGGAAGCCCGCGCGGACCCCCGCGGCCCCCGGGCCGGCCGCCGCCCGGGCGCGCACCGCCGCCTTCTCGGCCGGGCACTCGTGCGTGGACGTCTACCAGGGCTCCGTCGCCGCACTCGTCCCCTTCCTCGTCGCCGAGCGCGGGTACGGATACGCCGCCGCGTCCGGCGTCGTGCTCGCCGCCTCGCTCCTGTCCTCCGTGGTCCAGCCGCTGTTCGGGGTGCTGGCCGACCGGCGGCCGATGCCCTGGCTGATCCCGCTGGCCACGGCCGCCGCCGGACTCGGCGTGGCGCTGGTCGGACTGGACGCCGGCTACTGGGCCACGGTGGCCGCCGTGGCGCTGTCCGGGCTGGGCGTCGCCGCCTACCATCCGGCGGCAGCCCGGCTGGTACGCACCGTCGGCGGGTCCGGGCACGGCCCGATGGGCTGGTTCGCGCTCGGCGGCAACATCGGCTTCGCCTGTGCGCCGCTGCTGGTCGTGGGAGCGCTGTCGGTGCCCGGGCCGGCCGGGTGGTGGCTGCTGGCGCTCCCGGCGGCGCTCGGGGTGTTCCTGGGCCGGCCCCCGCGGTCGGCGCGTCCGGCCGCGGGGCCCGGGTCCGGCGGACGGGACGAGAGCGCGCCCACCCCTTCCTCTTCCGCGTCCCCTTCCCCTTCGCCCGCCCCCGCCCCCGCCCTTGAGGACCGGCGGGCCTTCCTGCGGCTCTCGCTGGTCGTGATCGTCCGGTCGGTCGTCTTCATCGGCCTGAGCACGTTCATCGCCTTGTACGTTCGCGAGCGCGGCGGAAGTGAAACCGCCGGGGCCGTGGCCCTGTTCGCCCTGTTCGCGGGCAGCGCCGGCGGGACCCTGCTCGGCGGTCGGCTCGCCACCCGCTGGGGCCGGGTCACCACCGTGCACCGGGCGTACGCGGCCGCCGGACCGGCCATCGCCGGCATCCTCTTCCTCCCGCTCCCCCTGGTGTACGTGTGCGCGGCGCTGGCCGCCGCCGCGCTGTACGTGCCGTTCTCCCTCCAGGTCACCCTGGGGCAGGACTACCTGCCGACCCGCATGGGCACGGCGAGCGGAGTCACTCTGGGCCTCACGGTCAGCGTCGGCGGGCTCACGGGCCCGCTGATCGGCGCCGCCGCGGAAGCATCCTCCCTGCACACCGCGCTGTTGGCCCTGGCCGTGCTCCCCCTGGCGGCCTGGGCCCTGGCCCGGCGCCTGCCGGAGCCGGCCTGAGCAGCGCCCGCATTATTGATAAGTCTGCCTTGCAAGTTTGGCTGTATATCCCTATCGTCTAGTCATGCCCGTAGGACCCGAACCCGCAGCCCCGCAGCCCCGCGACACCGCCGAGGAGCTCCAGCACACGATCGGCATGCTGGTCCGGCAGATGCGCGGGGCCGCGAGCGGCGGGCTGAGCCTGTCCCAGATGTCCGTGCTCAAGCGGCTCGACCGGCTCGGGCCGTCCACCGCGTCGGATCTGGCGCGGGCCGAGAAGATCCGGCCCCAGTCGGTCATCGCCACCGTGAACGCATTGCAGGCCGACGGCTACGTCACCCGCATCCCGCACCCCACCGACGGCCGCCGGCTGCTCATCTCGCTCACGCCCGAGGGGCAGGCCCTGGTGAACGAACGCCGCAAGGCCGGGCACGGCCGGATCGCGGAGCTCATCGCCGAGCGGCTGACCCCGGCGGAACAGAGCCTGCTGGCCGAGGCGGTACCGCTGCTGCGCCGCCTCGCGGAGGACTGACCCACGCCCGTACGCCCACACCCGTACGCCACACCCGTAAGCCCCGGACCGAACGCCCCGAAGGAGACCCGGAACCATGAGCCCCACCCTGACCCTCGACGGCGACACCGCCCTGGTCCTGATCGACCTCCAGAGCGGAATCCTGGCCCTGCCGACCAACCGGCCCGCCGACGAGGTCCTGCAGAAGGGCATCGCGCTCGCCGAGGCGTTCCGCGCACACAAGCTGCCGGTGGTCCTGGTCAAGGTCGCCTGGTCGCCCGACGGCGGCGACCTGCCCACCCTCGAAGTCGACCGGCCGGGCCCGGCCTCCGCACCGCCCGCCGGGTTCTCCGAGATCCCCGCGGAGCTGGCCGCCCTCGGCGACGTCGTCGTCACCAAGCGCCACTGGGGAGCCTTCACCGGCACCGAGCTCGACCTCCAGCTGCGCCGCCGCGGCATCCACCGCATCGTCCTGGCCGGCATCTCGACCAGCGCCGGCGTGGAGTCCACCGCCCGCACCGCCTGGGAGAACAGCTACGAGGTCGTCTTCGCCGAGGACGCCACCGCCGACATCGACGCGGACTCGCACGCACACACCTTCGGCAAGATCTTCCCGCGCATCGGCAAGGTCGCGACGACGGACGAGATCATCGGCGCCCTCCGCCCCTGAGCCCCCGGCCCGCCGCCGTACGGGGCACGGTCCGCCGCCGTACGGGGCCTCGGTCCCGGGGGGCGCCCCCAACTGCCGCCCGCCCGAGGCCCGTCGGGGGGGCGGCCAGCCCCCGCAGCCCGCCGGCCCTGACGTTGCTGCGCCTCGGTGAACCTGTCCGGCCACAGCACCAGTGCTGTGGCCGGACAGGTTTGCCGGGGCGCGGTGTCCGGTGCGGTACATCGCAAGGCGGAGGACCGCGTCTCGTACTGGACGTACTTGCGCGGTCCGACAACGCGGCGAGGTGCCGTGCCGGGCGCCGCGACGCGGTGAACCTGTCCGGCCACAGCACTAGTGAGAGTCCGCCCGCGCGGTGGTGTCGTCGAGGAAGCCTCCTGACTGGTGCTGCCACAGCTTCGCGTAGGCGCCCTCCGCGGCCAGGAGCTGTTGGTGCGTGCCCTGTTCGACGATCCGTCCGCGGTCGAGGACGACGAGCCGGTCCATGCCCGCGACGGTGCTCAGCCGGTGCGCCACCACGAGCGCCGTCCGACCGTCCATGAGCCGCCACAGCGCGTCCTGGACGAGGATCTCGCTCTCGGAGTCCAGCGCGCTCGTCGCCTCGTCGAGCAGCAGGATCGGCGCGTCGCGCAGGATCGCCCTGGCGAGGGCGACCCGCTGGCGCTGTCCGCCGGACAGCTTCACCCCGCGCTCGCCCACCATGGTGTCGAAGCCGTCCGGCAGCGCATCGGCGAACTCCGTGACGTGCGCCGCCTCCGCCGCGCTGCGGATCTCGGCATCGGTGGCCCCCGGCCGGGCGAACGCGATGTTGTCCCGCAGCGTGCGGTGGAACATCGCCGGGTCCTGGGGCACGTACGCGATCAGGCTGCGCAGGTCGGCCTGGCACAGCCTGCTGATGTCCTGCCCGCCGATCATGATCCGGCCGGCGTCGATGTCCGTCATCCGCAGCAGCAGCCGGGTGAGAGTGGTCTTGCCCCCGCCGGACCGGCCGACGAGACCGATCTTCGCGCCGCTCGCCACGGCCAGGTCGAGCCCCTCGAAGAGCGGCTCGGCCCCGGCCGCGTGGGTGAAGGTCACCTGCTCGAAGCGCACGTCGGCGGCCTCGGAGGCCAGCGGTTCCGGGCAGGGCGGGTCGAGCACGGTCGGCTGCGTCAGGAGCAGTTCCGTGAACTGCGCGGCCTCCGTCATCGAGCTCTCCAGACGGCGGTAGATCTGGTTGAACTCGAACATGATGCGCGTCGCGTTGGAGTAGTAGGTGAAGGCGACGACCACCGCCTCCACGCCGTGCCCCGACCCGGCGAGGGCGATGGCGCCCAACAGGCCCAGCGCATTGGTCAGTACGGACATCGGCGCGACGATCGTGTCGATGCGCAGGTTGCCGTAGTCCCACGAACGGAGCATGAGCCGACGCGACTGGGCGACCCGCGACCGGTGTTCGGCGGCCTCCCTCTCCTCGGCGGCGAACGCCCGGACTGTGTCCATGTTCATCAGGCTGTCGGCGACGTGACCCGACACCCGGGCGATCGCCTCCTCCCGCTGGTCGACGAGGGCTTGGCGGCGGCGGATCAACGGCCGCACGAGCAGTGCGGCCAGCGCGATCATCGCCAGGAGCCCGACGACGAGCAGCGGTTCGTACTGCCACAGCACGACCGACCCGAACAGCAGCGGCACGAACTTGCCCACGACGGAGAAGGTCAGGGTGTCGACGAACTCTTCGAAGCGGGAGGCGAAACTCAGGACCCGCTTGGTGAGCGATCCGGCGAAGTTGTCGTGGAAGAAGGCGGCGTCCTTGGCGAACAGTTCGTCCATGCCGATGACGTACAAGTGCTCGATGCCGAGGGCGTCGACACGGTTCAGGCAGTGCAGTCCGACGCGCCACAGCGCCTCGCCGAACAGCAGGACTCCGGCGAAGCCGAAAACGTAGGGCAGCATCGCCCCGATGTCGGTTCCGGCGCCGCCGGGGGCCGTGTCCCCCGCGATGCGGCCGACGAGCTTCGCGACGACCAGCGGGGCGATGTAGTCGATGCCGATGTTGCCCAGCGCCGGGAACAGCATCGCGGGCACCGCCACCCACCGGAGCCGACCCAACTCCCTTCCGTAGTACCGAAGTGCGAGCAGCATCGAACCCCTGCCCGACGAACTTTTGCGCGATTCAGGCGTATCCATCCCAACCCTGCTTTGTCGGACCCAAGTGGACAGGATCCGCAGTGTCCCGCGGCGCCCGCCCCACCGTCCAAGCGTTTTTCGTCAGGCAACGTCAGGCAACGTCAGGCAACGAGCGTCGCGGGGGTCGGGCCGTCCGGGCGGACGGTGAGGCCGTACGCGGTCTTGGCCGGGGTGGAGCGGAAGCGCGGGGTGTGGGCGGGCAGCAGGTGCTCGAGGAGGACGGTCGACTCCCGGAGGGCGAACTGCAGCCCGAGGCAGGCCCGCGGCCCGATGCCGAACGGCAGGTAGCTGCCCGGGTGTTTGGGGCGCCGTCCGGGGGTGGTGAAGCGTTCCGGGTCGAAGCGCTCCGGTTCTTCCCAGAGTCCGGGGTCCCGGTGGGTGAGATAGGGGCAGACCAGTACGTCGGTGCCGGCCTCGACCTCGTATCCGGTGAGGACGTCGTCCTGGGCCGCGCAGCGCGGCAGGATCCACGCGGACGGGTAGAAGCGCAGCGTCTCGTGGACCAGCGCCTGGACGGCCTGCCGCCGCTCGGGCGAGCCCTCGGCGCCCGCGGCGAGGGCCTGTTCGCGCGCCTGCGGGTTTCGGTCCAGTAGGAGGTGGAGCCAGGTCAGGGTGGTGGCGGTGGTCTCGTGACCGGCGACCAGCAGGGTGACCAGCTCGTCGCGGATCAGCCGGTCGGTGTACTCGGGGCGCGTTCCCGCCGCCTCCAGCAGGACGTGCAGCAGGCCCGGGCCGTCGGGACCGGCCTCGCCGTCGCGGGCGGCGGCGATGGCCCGGGCCGCGACGGCGTCGATACGGGCCAGCTCGGCGGCGACGGCCCCTTGGGCGGCGGCGCCGTCCGCGGGCAGGCTGGGCAGTGCAGCCACCACGGCGGGTACGGAGGCCAGTTCGCGCTCCGTGCCGGGGTCGAGGGGATGGCCGGTCAGGGAACGCCAGATGGTGTCCAGGGCGAAGCGGCGCATCTCGTCGCCGACGTCGAGGACCGCCCGGCCCCGGGCGTACGCGGCCCAGCGCGCGGCGGCGGTCCGGGCTGCCTCGGTGATCCGCTGCTCGTAGCGGCGCATCCCCGGGCCGGTGAACTGGGACTGCAGCAGGCGCCGTTGCCGCTGCCACGCCTCGCCCGTCGCGGCCAGGACCCCGTCACCGATCAGCAGGCGGGCGCGGTGCGAGCGCTTGACGTACCGGTCGGGGTGGAGGGCGAGCACGTGTTGCACGGCCTCGGGTCCGGTGACCAGGACGGTCGGGCGCGGACCGAGTCTGAACGCGGCGACCGGCCCGAGCTGTTGGTGTGCCTGGGCGAAAAGGTCGATGAGCTCGCCTCCCCCGGCCTGCCACTGCCCGACGAGGCCGGAGTCCAGCTCGGGAACGCGGGTGACCACGGATCAGCTCCTGTACGTCGGCACGGGCGGGCGCAGGCATCACGCACTGTAGTGGAACGGCAGCGATGGGCGACAGCCCGACCGCCGCTCAGTGCACCGCTGGCCGACACTCCCCCGAAATCCGTCCGACGTTCGCCTGGTGTACTCCCCGAGGTCAAGCCAGGCTCCCCCTGCGGTACCCGGGGCGCGCTGTCCTGGGGGCGCTCAACCACCCCTCAACGACAGAGGTCGATCCGCCATGGCAGAACTCAACCGCCGCCGCTTCCTGCAGCTCGCCGGCGGCGCAGCCGCCCTGACGATGCTCAACGAGAGCATCGCGCGCGCCGCCGCCATCCCCGCGCAGGGGAGCACCGGCACCATCGCCGATGTCGAGCACATCGTGGTCCTCATGCAGGAGAATCGTTCCTTCGACCACTACTTCGGCGCACTGCGCGGCGTCCGCGGCTTCGGCGACCCGCGCCCGGTGACCCTGCCCAGCGGCAAGTCCGTCTTCCACCAGTCGGACGGCACGAAGGAGACGCTGCCCTTCCGGCCGCCGTCCGACGACCTCGGCATGGAGTTCCTCCAAGGCCTCAACCACGACTGGGCGGGCGGCCAGAGCGCCTTCAACAAGGGCAAGTACGACAACTGGGTGCCCGCCAAGACGCCCACCACCATGGCGTACCTGACGCGCGACGACATTCCCTTCCACTACGCCCTCGCCGACGCGTTCACCGTCTGCGACGCGTACCACTGCTCGTTCATCGGCTCCACCGACCCCAACCGCTACTACCTCTGGTCGGGCCACACCGGCAACGACGGCAAGGGCGGCGGCCCGGTCCTGAACAACGCCGAGGCCGGCTACGACTGGACCACCTACCCCGAGCGCCTGGAGACGGCCGGGATCTCCTGGAAGGTCTACCAGGACGTCGGCGACGGCCTCGACGCCGCCGGCTCCTGGGGCTGGATCAACGACGCCTACCGCGGGAACTACGGCGACAACTCCCTGCTCTACTTCAACAACTACCGGGGCGCCCAGCCGGGCAACCCGCTGTACGACAAGGCCCGCACCGGCACGAACGCCAAGGCCGGCGAGGGTTACTTCGACCGGCTGCGCGCCGACGTCACCGCCGACGCCCTCCCCCAGGTCTCCTGGATCGCGGCTCCCGAGGCTTTCAGCGAGCACTCCAACTGGCCCTCCAACTACGGCGCCTGGTACATCTCGCAGGTTCTGGACGCCCTCACCTCCAACCCCGACGTGTGGGCCCGCACCGCTCTGTTCATCACCTACGACGAGAACGACGGCTTCTTCGACCACGTGGTCCCGCCGTACGCCCCCGCGAGCGCCGACCAGGGCCTGTCGACCACGCCCACCACCCTGGACGTCTTCCCCGGCAAGCCCGGCTACGTCGCCGGACCGTACGGCCTCGGCCCGCGCGTGCCGATGCTGGTGGTCTCCCCCTGGAGCACCGGCGGCTACTCCTGCTCCGAGACCTTCGACCACACCTCCGTGATCCGCTTCATGGAGAAGCGCTTCGGTGTGCAGGAGCCCAACATCTCCCCGTGGCGCCGCGCCGTGTGCGGCGACCTGACCTCCGCCTTCGACTTCGCCCGCAACGACAGCGGCACCGTCCCCCTGCCCGACACCGGCGCCTGGTTCCCGCAGGACCGCGAGCGCCACCCCGACTTCCGGGCCACCCCGCCCGCCGAGGGCGCCATGCCCCGCCAGGAGAAGGGCCTGCGTCCCACGCGTGCGCTGAAGTACGCCCCGTACGTGGACGGCGCCGCGCTCGTCGCGGAGGGCAGGTTCCGGCTGACGTTCAGCGGCGGCCAGGACCTGGGCGCGCAGTTCTACGTCACCTCCGGCAACCGCACCGACGCACCCTGGACGTACACCACCGAGGCCGGCAAGTCGATCGCGGACACCTGGAACACCCGTTACTCGGCCGGAGTCACCGACCTGACCGTGCACGGACCCAACGGCTTCCTGCGCGGTTTCCGCAACCCCGCCGCCACGCCGGGCCCCGAGGCCACCGCCCGGCACAACGCCGCCACCGGAAACCTCGACCTCACCCTCACCAACGCCGGCGGGTCGACCGCCACCCTCACGGTCACCAACGCCTACGCCGGCGGCCCGAAGCGCCTCACGGTCGCCGCGGGCGCCACCGTCACGTACAGCGTCCCGCTGAAGAACACGCGGCGCTGGTACGACGTATCGGTCACGGCGTCCGGTGCGCCGGACTTCCTGCGCCGCTTCGCGGGCAAGGTGGAGACGGGCGCGCCCGGCCTGTCGGATCCGGCGATCCTGACGAACCAGTCCTCCTGACCCCGACGGCCGGAGCGGGGCGCGCCCTCGCGGTGGCGCCCCGCACCCGCCCGGTCACGGCGGAGCGGTCCCCGCTCCTCGTCGCACGGTCCGCCCACGGACCGGACAGCAGCTGGGACAGCTCGAGCGCAGCCGTCGGCGCTCCAGCAGCAGGTCGGAACACGGCCGAGCAGGCCCCGGGCGGCTGCCGCTTCCAGCCAAGGACACGCTCCCTCACCCGTATGCCGGAGCCGGTTCACCGCAGAATCGATCACTCGCCGTACCCGCGCGGCCACATTCCATGAGGAGCGTATGTGAGTGATCTGATCGAAGGCAGCCAGTACCTGATCAAGAACCAGAAGACAGGGCTGTACCTGACCGGCAAACCCAACCCGGACAACGACCGGCACGGCACCATCGACCTGCAGCCCCTGCGGGAGGGCGAGGCGCGCCAGTCGCAGCTGTGGGAGTTACGGCAGGGCAACGCCCAAGGGCGCTTCATGCTGCGCAACATGGAGCGGCGGCACACGTACCTGCACCCCTACGGGCACAGCGGCAACGCCAGCACCCTGCTCGAGGAGTACATCTACGAGCCGGACCACGCCGACAGCTACATGTGGGAGGTCGTCAAGGAGACCACCCCGGACAGCGATGTCTGGACGCTGAAGCTGGTGGCCGGAGCGCGCTGGCTCAACGTCCGCAACCACAACGACGCGGCAGGTGCGCAGGTCGAAGTGTGGGAGGACCCCGCCGACACCCACGCGTACCGGCAGTGGGCGCTGGAGCGCGTGCCCTCGGCCGGAGCCGGGGTCGCACTGCCACTGACGTTCTCCGTCCCCGAGGAGTTCTCCGCCCTCGACCTGACCGCCTCCGCGGAGGAGAACACCGACCTGCTGCTCGACCGGCTCGGACAGCTGGAGACCCCGCCGTCGCAGGAGGAACTCGCCCACGCGGTGCTGGCGCAGCAGACGATGTTCGAGATGCTGACCGCGGCAGGCGCCGTGTACGCGGGCGTCCTGGTGGCGAAGACACCGGCGGACGCACCGCCGGAGGAGCAGCGTCTGAGCTCGGTGATCCTCACGGTCGTCGCCCGGCCCAGCGAGCTGGCCAACGAGCACACCGTCGAGCGCCTGGCGCGCACGCTGGGCGCGATCCATCCCGATGCCGAGGTCGGGGTCACCAGGCTACCCACGGGGCCGGTGCTGCTGCTGACGCAGGACAGCAAGGTCGAAAAACCGGCCAATCTCCTCGTGGACGACGACCAGCCCACCGTGGTGCGCCAGTTGCACGTCTTCGTGCCGATTCCGGGACGGCTGGCGATGGCGGACTTCTCCATCGCCACCGAGAACCTCACCGAGTGGGACCACTGCGTCGACATCCTGGCCGGCGTCTGCAACACGATCGCCTTCACCTGATGCCGACCACCACCACGGACCGAAGGACCTCGTCGTGACGAAGCCGCTGTACACACCCGAAACCGAAGCCGACACCGAGCTGGCGCACCTCGGCTACAACGCCTCCGTGCACGACCTGGTCGTGCAGGCCGCGCACAAGGAGCTCAACCGGTTCCTCGTGGACGAGGGCGAAGCGCTGCGGATGTGGGGCTGGGACCCCAACTCCCTGCACGCCGCCGACCGGTACCGCGTCGCCCAGCTCCTGCGGGCGTTCATCTACCAGGAGCAGAGCATCGTCGCCGCCCTGAAGTGGCTGGACGAGCGGTACCGCGCCTATGTCGACGCCTCGCCCCAGAACCGCCAGAAGGCGGAGGCGTTCGTCGACTCCCTCAACCGGGCCGCGGCGCGGCGCGCGATCGACTTCATGGTCGACCGCGTGCCCGGGGCAGGGGTGCTGGTCACGAGTGCCAAACGTGACCGGATAGCCAAGGACCTGGTGGCCAAGTGGCAGAAGGAAGCGCCCAACGCCGACGCCCACGCCGCTCCGGCGGAGCGCGAGCCCGGCGAGGGTGGCGGGCGATTCGGTTACTCGTACGGGACCAGGATGGCGGTGCTGGAGCAGGGCGAGTGGCTCGTGGCCGACGTGATCGCGGACTCCCTCAAGGGCGTTCCCGGTCTGTCGCAGATGGCCAAGACCATCGCCGAGCGTCCCAAGGTGACCGATCAGTGGGGCAACGAGCAGCCGTACGACCCGGACGAGTGGGGCGGAGACAGGTACCTGCCACCGGTCTTCCGGCGCATGCACACCCTGCGCAGCATCGTGGATTTCCATGACCCCGAAATCGCCCGCGAACTCGGCAGGCGGAGCGGCAACTGGATGGCCGACCCCTGGGACTCGGAAGGTAACGAGCGGCCGGAGGACACGACCTTCAAGGGGTCGGGCTTCGACATGGACCTGTGGCGGCTGAAGGACCTGGCCTACCCCGGGGCGCGCATCCCCGACGGCCCGCTCTACGACCTGGTGGACACCGCTCTGGCCGTGCAGGCGGAGTACCAGCTCCAGTGCTTCTTCGTGGACCGGGAACTGTGCAAGGTCATCGAGACCCGGGGCAAGGAAGAGCGGTGGCTGTACGAGAAGACCGCGGCATGGGCCGTCGAGCGGGCGAGGGCCGAAGCGGAGGCGAAGGCGAAGGCGGCCGGCTTCTGGGGCCTCGTGGGGGACATCCTCGGACTGGTCAGTGCCGCCGCCGGCATCCTGGCGCTCATCCCGGTGCTCACCCCGATCATGGCGCCCATCGCCATCGTCTCCGCCCTCGGCTCGCTGGGCGCGCACGCGGCGGCCGCCACCATCCAGGGTGACTGGGACGCCGCCACGATCGCCGGTCTGGGAGCGGACGCGCTGGCCGCCCTACCGGTCGTCGGCGCCGTGGCCAAGGGCGCGAAGGGCGCCTGGGCCGCGGCCCGCATGAACAAGGCCGCCAGCGTGATCGTCAGGCAGAGCGGGCGGGCGTTCGTCGGGGCGATCGCGGGCAAGGGCGCGTCCGATGCCACGCGCTTCTTCGACCACCTCGGGCGGAAGGGCGCCGGGGTGGTCTCAGGCACCGCCGTCCAGAGCAAGATCCCCGGGAAGGTGCTCCAGGGGGCGGTCAGCCTGTCCACCCAGGTGCCCCTCATCGTCGAACTGTCCGGGGGCTCCGCGGGCCAACCGGCCAAGGACACCGCCACCGGGACCGCTCTGACCGCCAACATCGGTCAGACCGTCGGCGAATGGGACACCGTCGGCGCCTTCGCCACGAAGGCCGGCACCGTCAGCATCGAACGCTTCAGCCGCTTCTTCAGCAAGGTGTAGCCGGATGGCCCCGGGCTCCGGCCCGGGGCCCATCAGGAGGTCCTCGGTACAGTCGCCGCACGTGCCGGGGGTCGACGCGACGTGGCCCACCGAGCAGGGTGATGGCCGCCTGTCGGTGGATGATGGCGGACATGACATCGACAGGTCCCGGTCAAGAGCTGACCGCCGCAATGAAGGACGCGGACTCTCCCTCGTGGTCCGTGAGAGCCGCTGCGGGTCGTCGACTCGCAGCGGCGGCCGAAGTCGGGGGCGTAACCGAGGTCCTCCACCGCCTGCTGCTGGACGCTCAGGACACGGGAGTGACGCAGGAGACAGCCGAGGCGTTGTTGGCGCGAGCGGATACAACGGGCCTGAAAATCGTCCTGAAAGCCCTCTCCCGCGCAGCGCACACGTGGACCTCAGACCAGCTCAGCGCAGCAGTTGATGGTGACCCCGAGTGGATGACTGAGGCAGGCGAAAGCAGACTCATCCGGCAACTGCAGGAATTGAGAGCAGACGCCGACGCCGGTATCCGTGGCGAAGCCGAGAGGCTGCTGAAGCCCATCTTCCAGCATCGGCAGACACGCCACACTTGAGGTTCACGAAATCGCGGTCAGAGCCCGTGCGACCACATCGCGACCACCATGGTCCCGGACGCACGAAAGGCCGCCCTCTCACGGATGAGAGAACGGCCTCCGACCTGCGTTTCCACATGGTCGGGACGACAGGATTTGAACCTGCGACCCCTTGACCCCCAGATCGATGGGTCGGAGGAAAAATCCTGACATACAGCACAATTTGAGGGCTCACAGTGTGCACATTCGTACATGCTGTGCGCCCATCGACGTGAGCGCTGGTCCCCAACTGGTCCCCAAGGTAAGCAACCTGACTTGCTGTCCCCGCCCAGCCGTCTCAGAAGGCTGGGCGGGGACGGCGAGTCAGGGAGCGGTGTGGCGCCGCTTCCTTTCGGCCCGGCGTCGGAGGTCGCTGACGACCTCACGCCAACGCCAGGAGCCGTCCCAGTGGCAGTTCTCGTGGCCGCCGGGCTCCCAGTCCGCGAGCTCGTCCAGCTGCTTGAGCAGGGCATCCGGTTCGACAGGAGCGCGGTAGGTACGCTCGTCGTCGAGCTGGCCGGCGATGCCGTGGAGCTGGCGGGCAGCGCAGTAGTAGGAGAGCTGGGTGTCGGTCAGCCGGCGCGCGGCGTAGCCGCCGCACTTGCTGCACCAGTCCCAATCGTCTGACTCCGTTCCGGCCGACCAGCACCGACCGCTGGCGCGGCGGTAGCGGCCTACCGCTGGGCGTTCTGGGCCAGGTGCAGATCTACGCCTCGAACGCGGATCCCGCGTTCGAGGGCAAGGGGCATTCCCCTTTCTGCCGGCACACACGGGACCGAGGTCTCGCTCACGGCGACGACCTCCTGAGCGTGTCCGACCTGCTGGCCCCGGTCAACATCCGACAGGCGAAATGCGCCAGGCAGTAGCGGGCGACCGGGGGCTGGATGAGCCGGCGCAGCGGGGAACGCGATCCTGTACCCGTTACGAGGAGGTCATCGGAGCCGCGGGCGGCGTCCACGAGGGCCACGCCAGGAGTCATCCGTACGGTCGGCCCGCGAGGGTCACACCGGGCCTCTCCGCGCCGAAGGCCGCATCCATGACCGAGATGCTGCGGCTCCAGGTGGTACAACGCCCGGCATTCGACCTCTGCATGGGACGGGGTCGTGTTGGACGCAGGGTAGATGGGCTCTGGCCCACATTCGATGAGCGGTGACGATGAGTGGTCGTGTGTAGTCGGCCCTGTTCTCGTATAACTACGGCCAAGTGGCGTGTAGCGCTGAGTAACTACGCGGTTGTGTCGCCGTCGTGGTGGTGTGGCCGATCACCCACAGGTCTGGGCTGAGAGGCGGGCAGCCCTACGCGGATGTGCTGCTTCTGGTCAAGAGAACTATTTAGGCCCTCTCTATGTCTGCTTACGCCTTTTAGGTGTATCGCCAGGTCTGGGTGCGTAGCTTCCTGCTGGTGGCGACCCCGGCCGGGGTCGCACAGGCAGAAGAGGCGGGTTTGTATGAGTGAAGTACCGCAGGTAACGCGCGAGGAGCGGTTGGAAGGGCTGAAAGCCCTCTTTTCGGGGGCGGCCGGCAAGACGCGGGCCGGGCAGGCGCTGACGAGTTCGGGCCACAGCAACCTGCTGATCGGGGCGTTGCTGCATGCCGCGGACCGCAAGCGTGAAGGGCATGCGGCGACCGATCTGGAGGAGCGGTTGCTGACGGTGCTGGGCACGGCGGTGCCGCAGGAGGAGATCGGCGAGTGGGGGCGCGTCTACCGGGAAGCGGTCATCGCGCAGGGCGACACGATCGCCCTGGTGCCGAGGGTCATCGCCAGCCGTCCGGTGAGTGAGGGGTTCAACTTCGCGGACCTGGTGGGCAACTGGGGTCCGGTGGTGGAAGAGATCATGGCGTTGCCGAACACGGTGGCTGTCAGCCGTGAGGAGCTCGCGGCGGGCAGGTCGGGCGAGAGCGCGGCGTTCATCGCGGCGATGAAGGCCAACGGCGGGCTGGGCATCTCGGGCTTCATCCGGCCGGGCGGGGCGCCGGTCGGCGCTGCGTCGGCCGGCGCCCAGGACACCGAGGGCGGGGACGGGCAGAGCGAAGGGCGGGCGCCGCTGACTGCGTTCCGGGCGAAGCTGGAGCTGGACAGTTTCTACGTTCACGACTCGGTGGGGGACGCGGGCGGGGGCCGCGACGAGATCTACTGGACCGGCTCCTCCGCCAGCGACCTCGCCTCGGGGCCCTCGTACCGCTCGGGAGAGTTCGGGGCGTCCTCGACCGGGGACACGCATGTCTTCCCGGCCGGCAAGCGGGTCTTCTTCGAGGGACAGGTCCGCGACGGTCTCGGCCTGGTCCTGTACTGCATGGAGGCCGACCAGAGCGACGACGAGTGGTACGACGCGCTGATGAAGGAGCTGAGCAACCTCTCCACCGCGTTGCAGGCCCTGGACTTCGGCAACGCCCTCATCCCCGGACTGCCCGGCGCCGACATCATCGCCATTGCCGGTGAGGCCGCCCGGATGGCCGTCTTCCTCAAGGAGGTCCTGCGTAATCACGACGACCTCTCCGCCGAGCGCGCCATCGCCCTGGACCGCTACGCCCTGGCCGTCCTGGCTTACCGCGGCGAGACGTCCTGGCACTTCAACGGCAACGGCCACCACGAACTGAAGGTGAAGTACACCGGCGAGAAGGCGCCCTTCCCCCAGGGCAGCCTGGAATACGCGATCCGCACCGGCACCACCTGGGGCGCACCCATTCCCATGGGCTGGGACAGCATGACCGCGCCCACCCTGACCACGTACAACGGCAAGCTCTACGCCTTCTTCGTGCGCCCGGGTGACAACGCGGTGATGTGGACCCGGCAGGAGGGCGGGGTGTGGAAGAAGCCGGAGCGGATCGGCGGCGACGCCAGCGTCTTCGCCCCGGCCGTGGTCGCCGCCCACGGCAAACTCTTCTACGCCCACACCGGCGCGGGCGACGCGCTGTGGTGGCGGACCTACACCGAAGCGGGAGGCTGGACTGGTGCCACGCAGTTCGCGGGCTACAAGGTGGTCCACGCGCCTTCCCTGGCCGCGTACTCCAACCGGGTGTGGCTGACCGTCGTCGACCTGGACGGCCATCTCTGGCTCAACACCCACGACGGCAGCACCTGGAGTAAGGGGTACAGCGACAACCTCAACTGGGTGGTCCACCACGGGGTGGCGATGGCCGCCGACGATGGACTGCTGTGGCGGGTCGTGCGCGGGCTGGACACCGCTGTCTACACCAGCACCTCGGACGGAGGCTCCCACTACGTCGACCGCGGAACCGTCACCCGCTGGTCCATCTCGCACGCCCCGGCGCTCACCGTCCACGACAACGCCCTGTGCATCTTCTTCCGTCACACCGACGGCAGCCTGCGCGTCTCCACCCGCTCCAGCATCAACGTCGCCTGGGGTGACGCCCTGGCGGTCAGCGGGGTGGGAGCGATCAAACCGCTCGACTCACCGTCCGCCGTCTCCCACGACGGCAAGCTGTACGTGATGTACCGCCGCCAGTAGACCCACGCCCCCGCCGGCTTCACGCGGGCCCGGGGATGAGCAGTCCGGTGAGATTCGATTCTGCTGGTCAGCCGGACTCGGCCGCAGGCTCCCCTGCGCGAGACGGCATCGTCGTGGCGGTCCTCGCCCTGAAACTCCCCGCCCCTTTGGACACCTCCGCCCGGCCAGGGCGTCCATTGCCCAGTGCTCCCCGGCGCGCACGGACATGCCCTGGTCCCATGTGCAATGGCGGCCGCAGGGCCCACCGCTACGACACGGGAGACAGGAAGGCCCCTTCCCCGCCGAAGGCGAGGGCGGGGAAGGGGCTGGACTGCCGTCCGAGTGTCAGTGGGGCGTGTGGGGCTGCGGGTCACGCCTGGAGCTGCACCTTCCACCCGTACAAAGCGGCCTCAAGGTCGCCGGCCGACGCCAGCCACGCGCTTGCGGGCGCCCTATATGCCAGGATCAACCTTTCGGGGCTGCCGAGGAGTCCAACGGTGACGGAGCCGGATTTGGAGTCCTGCCTCAGGATCCACTGCGATTGGTCGTCCCCGGGCGCAGCGACAACAGTTCTCCCCGCCAGCACAAAGCCCTCCGTCGTCAAGGTATCGCCCGTGTCCACGTTCACGAACTTGACCACGGCACCGCCTTCGCCGCTTTTGATGACGACAACGTGCCACATGTCGCTCTCCGCGCCGCTGGTGGCAGCCGTCACCGAGACGCGGGACGTCCCCTTGACCTGGACCACCCGCTTTCCGTCGGAGGCCAGGGAAAGGGAGTACTTGCCACCTGCTACGAATTCCACTGTCTGCTCCTCATACTCAGCGCACGGCCTGCGGCCGGTGTACGGCCACGTTCCAGCGCATACCTGTCGTCGTGGGCAAGCCTGCCGCCCCGGCCGCTGCCGCGAAGCCAAACATGATCACCTGGCTCAAAGGCGCTGCCTCGACCTCAAGTCAGCCGCGGCGCCCGAACCGGAACTACCCCCTACCGCCAACCTCCCCCACCTCCTGGCCGTGGCACGCGCTGACGCCCTCTCCGCACAACGACAGGCTCAGCGCTCCCAGGCCCCCTGGCGGTAGGCCACCGCAGGCGCGGGCCCTCTGGTCGTCAGCTCATCGGCAAGGCGGACGTGATCAGGTCTCGGGCAGCCTGGCTGTAGACGGCCGAGGGCTGGAGAAGCCCGAACTCCTTGCGGAACACGCCGAGCCCTCCCTGATCCCTCATCCTCTCGGCCCCGGGGTATCCCTCGCCTTCGACCCTGCCGCCGTCGAAAATCGAGAAGCCAGTGCGCCTGGGGAGTATCGGTCACACCAACATTTTTGAAGGGGCCCAGGTGTGCATCGCGTTCATCAGTGTGGAGCCGGCGTTGCGTTGGCCGGTTCTGGTTCTGTTTGTCAGAGACGGATACCGCGACCGGGCGTGGCGACTGCCGGGAGCGCACTGGCCTTCACAGCCTGCGGTTTTGGGCGGCCTGGACCTGTTGGCGGGCGGTACGTGGCTCGCGCTGGATCGGGGTACCCCGATCGGCGCCGCGCAGGGGCAGGGGCGCGGGCAGCGCCTGGCTTGTCTGCTCAATGGGGCAGGGGTGCCTGCGCATGCGGATTCCCGCAGGTCCCGGGGTGGTGTGCCCCTCACGATGACGGGAACGGGAAGCCCCGAAGGCCTTGATCTGGAGCGCTACGACCCCTTTCACCTCGTGTACGCGGACCGGGCGGGGGCACAGGTGATGAGCTGGTCCGGGCAGATGCTGACGACGCACGAGCTCACGTCCGGGATGCATGCGGTCGCGGAGGACGGCCTGGTCGGCCCGGGTGGTCGTACTGCGGTGCTGTCGGTGGGGAGCGAGCGGTCGCTGGCTCGCGTTGAGCATGCCCGCCGGCGTCTGGAGGCTGTAACGCGCCCTGAACCCGGAACCGGTGGGACGGCCGCGGCCCGGGGCGCCTGGCTGGCTGTGGCCAGTGCGGACGCTGCACCTGCCGCCGGCTCCTCCTGCCTGATGCAGGCGGGCGAGCTACGGCGGGGCAGGTGGTGGTCGACGACATCGGTCGCCCTGGTCGCGCTCGGTCGGGAGTCGGGGCCGCGTTTCGACTTCGATCCGGATCCGGTCGCGGGCGGGGCCTGGTACGAGGTCGCCATGGCGTGAGTCCGACGTCGTCCTCCGTCACGCGGACGCCGGTGTCTGGTCAGGGAAGCAGGTGCTGGCCGCGTGTGAGGCTGCTGATGCCGACGGCCAGCTGCGCAGCCGCCGTTGTCTTCTCGCGCAAGGCCTCGTCGGGAAGTGCGAGCAGCCATGACCGTGCGGCTTGTGCCCGCTCCCCGGGGACCCGCAGCACCGCGCGGTGGAATCCTGATGCGCACGGTCTCGGCGTCGGGTGAAAACTGACCACTCAACGGCGGATCAACGGTGACCCACCTCGCGCACCCAGTAGAGCGTCAGCTGCTGGGCGCTGGCGAGCGCCCGAGTAGCTCGCGTGACGTCAGGTTCGTTCGATGATGGCCGGCGGTCACCAACAGGCTTACCGCAGCGCAGAACTGGCGACAGTTGAATACGCGAGCTCACCAGTGCCGAGGCCGTACCCGTGACGCCACCCCTAACGTCACCCCAATGGGCATATTGCGCTGCAATCAGGACACAACAGGTCGCATCAGCCTCTAAAGTTCGAACCGCACGACAACTGGTCATGACGCATCAATAGTTGAGATCGGAGTAACCTTGAAAATTCGATTTGCGGTGACGAGCGTCGGGGCTACCGCAATCCTTGCGGCCTTCAGCACCTCAGCATCCGTCCCCGCCGTGGCTGCCGAACTGAGCAGCGAGACCCGCGCGAGCGGCAACTACTGCCTGGCCAACACTTGGGAGGCTTCCGCAGTCAGCATCAAGTCCTGTGACTCCAGTGATCGCGGACAGCGCTGGACAGTGCGGGGAAACCAGATCTCTCTGACCGACGCGCCCCGCTACTGCCTCGCGAACACCTGGCAGACCCCCGAAGTCCGCACCAAGCGCTGTGACTCCAGTGACCGCGGCCAGCACTGGACAGTGCGGGGAAATCAAATCTCCCTGACCGATGCGCCCCGCTACTGCCTCGCCAACACCTGGGACACTCCGGATGTCAGCGGCAGGCGCTGTGACTCCAGTGACAGCGGACAGCACTGGACGGTGCAGGGAAACCAGATCTCCCTGACCGACGCCTGAGAGAGCCTCGGCTGAGGAGGCAGTTCAGCCGGCCCGTCCCGGTGTACCGGACAGCCTGGGGCCCTGCCCAAGCACGGGCCCCAGGCCGTTCTTCGGCTTCATCGCTCAACCGCAGCCCGACCCCGGCGGGGTCGGGCGGGAGTGCTGATCGTCGGCGCCCGACTCGGGGCGTCTCCTGAGAGAGCTCGGCCGCGTCGTCATCCTCCTGGTTTCCGGGTCGCTCGTCCGAGGGCGGCTTCGGTTCGTCCGGCGACATCATGACCGCCACTGCCACCCTGCTGCACGACAGGACCTCGACCCGCGCGAGTACATCCCCCATGCCACGGCGGAGGCGCTCAAGGCCGCAGCCGAAGGCGCGCCGCTCCCTCCCCAGCAGGGCGGAACCGGCGCACCCCGACAACGCGGCCTCAGTGGCCGGCCTGGCCATCCTTCTCCCCGGACCGCCCTCCGTGGCCGGCGGTGGGCCGGGGCCGCGTCGTGGTGGGGTAGGTATAAAACTGCCGGACGTTGGTTACACGTGGGTCTCCGAATCGACGGAGATCTGCCATGCCCCCTTCGCTGCAACAGCAGCAGGACCGCAAGGCCCAGCATCGCCTGGCGGTCCTGCGCCACGCCGAAGAAGTCACCGGCAGCAACGTCGCGCTGACCTGCCGCTACTACGGCATCAGCCGCACGTGCAAGCACCCTCGGGAGCGCGGTTGGCTCGCGAGCGGAGGCTACCGAGGGGGCTTTCCTTGCGGGCGCATGGGCAGGGCGCCCAGCGTGCTGAACAGTCGTGATGCGGCTTGCGGCCCCGAGAGGCCCAGGACAAGGCGTTTGACTGGGTCACTGATCGCGTACGGGAGGGAGGCGATCAGAGGCGCGGCCAGGCGGGCGTCCATGCCCACGGTGTAGCGGGCTTTGGGCCGGCGGGCAGTCAGGGCCCGGTGGACGGTGGCTGCGGCGCGTTCTGGGCCGCCGAACCGGGTGGGGTCGCTCAGGGCTGCGGCGGCGTTTCGGTAGCAGTCGGTGAAGCGCGTGGAGATGCCGCTGGGCGGTGTGAGGGAGTGGATCGCGTCTTGCAGCAGGCTTGTCGCATGGAAGCCGTGCTCGATGAGTACGACCTGGACCCCGGAGCCGGCCAGTTCCATCCGCAGAGCGTGGGTCAGTGCGGTGGAAGCGGCTCTGCTGGCGCCGTACCAGCCGCCCAGCGGCAGCACTGAGCGCCCGGCGGCCGAGGAGAGGTTCACGATCCGGCCCCGGCCGCGTCGGCGCATCGCGGGCAGCGCCAGCCGTGCGATGCGCACGGCGGCAAAGGTGTTGATCTCCATGAGGCGGCGCGCCGTTTCCTCGGTGACGTCCTCCACGGCCCGGGCCACCGCGAATCCGTCCGCGTTGACGACCGCGTCGGGGCCGCCGGTCGTGAGGTCGGCGATGTCCTTGAACGCTGCCTCGCAGGCCTGCAGGTCGGATACGTCCAAGGCCGTGGCCCGCAGGTCGAGACCTTCCTTCGCGGCCCGCGCCGAGAGCCGATGCGCTTCGTCCTGCGTACGGGCAGTGGCGAACACGTCGTATCCGGCCCGGGCCAGCCGGAGGGCGGTGGCCTGGCCGATGCCGTTTCCGGCGCCGGTCACAAGCACGCTGCTGGGCATCGGCGACTCCTCATATCCGTCGGGCGGGCTGGCGTGGCTGCGGGGTCAGAGGCGGATGCTGGTGATGCCGGCGCTGAAGCCGCTGGCGAAGCCGATCAGGGTGACCAGGTCGCCCGGTCCGACGCGGCCGGTCTCCTGCGCCCGCGCGAGTTGCAGGGGAAGGGAAGCTGAAGCGGCGTTGCCGTGGTCGGCGACCGTGAGCATGCACCGCTCCGCCGGCAGGTTGAGGTCGGTGACGGTCTGGTGGAACTGGGTCGCTGAGATCTGGTGGAGGGCGATGAACGAGCTGGACCTGGCCAGTTCGAGTTCGGGCTGGTAGCCGGTCAGGGCGCGTGTGGCGTGCTGTCGACCCGCCGCCGCCATGTCTCCTTGCATCCGGACGTAGGTGGGCTCGTCGCTGCCCGGCCGCCAGTTCATCGAGCCGCCGGCTTGGACGGTGCAGACCTGCCAGGCGGTGGATTCGGCGCTGAAGCGGCTGGTGAGGATGCCCGGGTCCTGCTCGCCGGCCGGACCGGCGGTCAGGAGCATCGCGGCGCCGGCGTCGCTGACGGTGTAGCCGACGGCGGCGCTGCGCAGGGCTCGTACGTCGGGAAGGTGCCAGCGGGTGCCCAGGGTGGAGGTTTCGCCGCAGGCGATGAGGACGGTGCGGTGCTGGGCCGATTCGATGAGTGCGCGGGCGACTTGGAGGGCGTTCAGCACGCTGTTGCAGGCGTTCTTCACGTCGAAGACCGGGCAGGAGGCGCCGAGTTTCGCCGCCACGATGTGCGCCGTGGCCGGCTCGAGGAGGTCCTGGCAGGAGGAGGCGAACAGCAGCAGGTCCACCTCCTTGATGTCGGTCCCGGCGGCGGCGAGGGCTTTGGCGGCTGCGGCGACCGCGAGATCGGATGCCTGCTGGCCTTCGTCTCGGACGTGGACGCCGCGGACGCCGGTGAAACGTTCCAGGAGACCGCGGGGAGGCACCACCGGGCTGCCGGAGGCGGCGAGCTGCTCCCGGGTCTGCTCCATGGTCCGGTACTGGGACGGCAGGTGGACCGCTGTGGCCAGCAGGCGTGCACGCGTGGGAGTAGACACGGTCCCAACGTAGCGAGGCAGCAGGTCTCGACCGGCATCGGTTAACCCCTGGGGTGCATGCCGAACGGTTGACTCATTCTTGGCGAGGGCTTGCCGAGAGCGGGCCCCAGCAGGCACCAGGCTTGCGACCGGACACACGGGTCGGCTTGGTTGGTGCGGCCCGAGCGGCGGCCGCACCCCCGGGTCGCCTCTGCCTTGTCGAGCCAATGGCTGACAGCCGGGCGGCATCGGAGTGATCATCAGCGGCTGGGCAGTGCGTTTCGGCTGGTCTGTCGTTACGGAAGGCGTGAAATTTTCCGGTTCCAAGAAGCGTCTCGTTGTCCTTTCGATCACAGCGGCGGTCGCCCTCGGCGTGGGGGCTGTCCAGGCCGGTGCCATCGCCGGCAGCCTCAACCTGCGCGGTAAGGGCACCTTCTGCCTCTCACCTGAAGCAGCCCGCAACCTGGCTGCCAGGAGTGTGACCTTCGAGGCGATCGCGCCGGCTACGGTCGACGGCACCTGCGTGACCATGCCCGGTGCCGGCACGCTGGCCCCCGACCTCACCGGCGGCGAAGTCCCCCTCGAAGGAGGCATGCGCTTCCAGGGCAGCGGCCATCGTCTCGACATCACACGCATGAGCGGCCACGTCCGCCTCAACGAGGGCTACAACACCGCGGACGTCGCAGTGGACGGCGGACCTGCCGCCAATCTGGACATCGCCCACTGGCCGGTCTCCATGAGCAGGGTCTCGATGACTCCCACCACGGTGAGCATGAAGGACAACCCGCTCACGCTCACCGACGCCGCGAAGGCAGCCTTCGCCCAGGCATTCGGCGCCGGCCCGACAGCCGAGGGCCAAGCGCTGTTCCTGTTCACCGGCAAGGCGGAGATCACCAACCCCTTCGGCGGGCTTTCCAGGCCCTGACCCTTCCCCTGCGCCGGCGGGGTTGCGGGGATTGCCCGCGGCCCCGCCGGTGGTGGTGGTCCCGCGTGTGCAGTGGTGCTTCGCAACAAGCGTGCCGGCCAGGGACGGGTCGCTCCCTGCCCGGGCGTGTCCGGCGCTACTGCGGCTTCGTTGGGCGGGCATGAGTGCGATGAAAACCGAGGCACCCCCTGCAGACGTGGCCGGAATTGTGAAGTGCGTGCTGTTCGGGGCGGGGGCCGAGGAGAACGTCCTGCACGAACCGTGGCGCCGGTTGTTGGCGACTGCGGCGTTCCGCCGGCCCTCGGGCCAGTCAGCCGAGGAGCATCTGGAGTGGGTGTACGACCGGCTTCGGCTTCTTGGGGGTGCGATCACCGATCCGCTGGAGCTGGTGGGTGATCCGGTCCGGCTGGCGTGCCTGCACGAGTGGTTGTGCTTCGTCGACCCCACGCTGACGGCCCTGGCGACCATCCACTACAACCTGTTCCTGGGCAGCCTCGCCGCGCACCACGCCGAGGAGCCGGCAGACCTGACCCCCTACACCTCGATGCGCCGGCTGGGGACCTTCCTCCTGACGGAGGTCGCCCACGGCAACGACGCAGCCGCCGTGGAGACGACCGCCGTCTACGACCGCGCCAGCGACACCTTCAGCATCGACACCCCGAACGCGGGCGCACAGAAGTTCATCTCCAACACGAGCCCCGCCGGGGGCCCCAAGACCGGACTGGTCGGGGCCCGGCTGATCGTCGACGGCACAGATCAGGGAGTCTTCCTCTTTCTGGTGCCGCTGACCGATGGCGTGGGCGTACTGCCGGGCGTGCGGGTGCGGCGGCTTCCTGCGCGACTGGGCAGCCCGCACGACCACTGTCTGACCTCGTTCGGCGGGGTGCGGGTTCCCCGGGAGGCGATGCTGGGCGGTGCGCACGGCCGGATCACCGACGAGGGAGTGTTCGTCAGCGAGGTGCCCGAGCGACGCCACCGCTTCCTGACCTCCATCGACCGGGTCATGACCGGCCGGATCTGCCTGAGCGCCGGTACCGTCGGCGCGACCCGCGCAGGGCTTGTGATGGCCGTCCGCTACGGCAACAACCGGCACATCACCGGACTGACCGATTCTTCCAGGCTGCCGGTATTCGCACTGCGCAGCCACCACGGGCCGCTCGTCGAGGCCATCGCCACCGTGTACGCGATGAACATGCTCTACCGGGAAGCCGCCCGACGATGGAGCGAGCGCGGCACGGACGATGCGGCTGAGGCAGCCCTGTTCGTGTCGGTGGCCAAGGCGTGGATCACCTGGCAGGGCCGCGACGTCGGTGCGCAGATCCGGGAGCGCTGCGGAGCCCAAGGGCTGCTGGTCCACAACGGCATCGTCGCCCAGCTCATGGCGGTGGAGGGTGCGATCACCGCCGAGGGCGACAACCAGGCGATCATGGCGCAGGCCGCAGCCGAACTCCTCCTGCGTCACCGCCCCGGCCACCCGCCGTCCAGCCCTCCTGGGCGCAGCCTGACCGAGGCCGGGTTCTTGCAAGAGCTGCTCACGGCGGCGGAGCGGATCTGGCTGGACCGGGCCCGCGACGCTCGGCGCAGTGCTCCGGCCGAGGCGCTCGCGCGGCGCAACCACGCCATGGGTGCCGCGCTGCGGGCCGCCGACCTGTACGCCCAGCGTCACGCTGTCCAGGCGCTCGCCGACGCCGTGGAGGAGATGCCCGCCGGTGCGGCCCGGGAGTTGGGGGCCTCGGTGCATGTGCTGTTCGCGCTGCGCGCGGTCGCCGGCCACAGCGGGGACCTGCTGCGCCATGGCCTGCTGGATGCCGAGCGGGTCGATGAGCTGCCGGTGCTGATCGAGCGGCTGGTGGCGAAGCTGGCGCCGCAGGCCGGGGTGCTGGTGGAGGCGTTCGCCGTACCGGAGGAGTTCTTCGAGGGCATGCCCCTCGCCGCCGACGACTACATCGCCCCCTACGATGATCCCGACGGACCATGGCACCGGCGGGAGCGGGCCGTGTGACTCCCGGTGTTCAGGGCGCGGCGAAGACGAGTGCCGCGTTCTGTCCCCCGAAGCCGCAGGACGTGGACAGGGCAAGGTCCATGGCGACCGGTCGGGGGCGGGCGGTGACGATGTCCATCTCGTATCCGGTGTCCTGCTGGGCGAGGTTGGCTGTCGGTGGTACCTCCTGGCGTTCCAGTGCCAGGACCGTCAGGGCTGCCTCGATCGCTCCCGCGGCGCCCAGGGCATGTCCGATGACGCTCTTGGACGCGGTCACCGGGGGTGGGGCGCCGTTGAAGACGCGCAGCAGGGCCAGGGCTTCGGCTGCGTCACCGGCCGGGGTGGCGGTGCCGTGGGCGTTGACGTGTCCGACATTTCGGGGCGCGCATCCCGCATCGGCGAGAGCCTGCCGGACCGCCTGCTCCGCGCCCAGCCCTTGGGGGTGGGGGGATGTGGGGTGGTGGGCGTCCGCGGATGCGGCGTAGCCGCACAGCCGGGCGCGGATGGTTGCCCGACGGGCGTGTGCGTGGTCGGGGTGTTCGAGGACGAGGACGGCGGCGCCCTCGCCGAGGACGAAGCCGTCGCGGTCGGTGTCGAAGGGGCGGCACGCTTGTTCGGGATGTTCGGTGCGGGTGGACAGGGCCCGCATCTGGGCGAAGCTGGCTGCGGACATGCGGGAGCGGGCCGATTCGCTGCCGCCGGTCAGGACGATGTCGCAGGCGCCACTGAGGAGCAGGTCTCTGGCGACGCCGATGGCGGTGGCGCCGGAGGCGCAGGCGCTGGAGACGGTGAAGTTGGGGCCCCGGGCGCCGGTGTCGATGGCGATCTCGCCCGCGATCATGTTGGGCACGCTGCGGGGCAAGCCCAGTGGGGACACGCTCCTCGCGCGGCCCTCGCCGAGGCGGGTGAACTCTTTGACGTAGGTCTGCAGGCTGTTGGCTCCGACACCGAGGACGACAGCGACCCGTTCGGGGCGAAGGGCGGTCATGTCCAGGTGCGCGTCGATCAGGGCGCGGCGGGCGGCGACCAGGCCCAGGTGTGCGAACCGGTCCAGACGGCCCGCGAGCCGGATACCGAGCTCGGCGGCGGGGTCGAAGTCCGGGACGGCGCACGCGATGTCCACGGGGAGATCCGCCAGGCCCGGGTCCTTGCGGGCGAGCGAGCGTCCGGCTGCCATCGTCTTCCAAACGCTCTCGGCGTCGTGACCCGCGGCCGTGACCAATCCCAGGCCCGTGATGAGTACGTCCCCGCGTCCGGTCATCGGTCTACTCCTTGGCGGTCTTCACGGGGCTGTCCGTTCTGTGGGGAGCCGGTGTCCGTGGCGGTGCGTAACGTCCGCGACCGCATGCGGGCGCGTAGATCCTGCAGTCGGGCTGACTTGGCGGCGAGGACTTCCAGGTGCCGGCCGATGCGCTCTCTGCCCTGTTCGCCCTGCGGGCCCAGGCCGGGGTACTCCATGACGCGCAGGGTCCGCAGCAGGGGCAGCAGGACGTGCTGCTGGTGGTGGGTGATGTCGTAGATGCCGGCAGCCGCGATGCGGGCGGCTCTGGCCTGGAATCCGGGGATGGCGTGGCCGGGCATGCGGAAGTCGCAGACGACGTCGGCGAGAGCGGCGACGAAGTCGTCGGGGGCCAGTGCGAGTATGTCGGCGCACAGCGACCGGTAGAAGACCATGTGGAGGTTCTCATCGGCGGCGATGCGGCTCATCAAGCGGGCGCCGTGCGGCTCCCCGCATGCCTGGCCGGCGTTGCGGTGCGCCTCTCGGGTGGCGAGTTCCTGGACGGTGACGTAGGCCAGCCCATGGGCGAGGGAGGGCTGGCGGCCGTCGTAGCCAGTGCTGACGTGCGCCATGCGGGCACGCTCCAGTACCACCGGGTCCACGCCGCGCACCGCATGCAGGTAGGCGCGCAGCGCCTCGGCGTGCCTGCCTTCTTCCGCGGTCCAGAGGTGCACCCAGGTCCCCCAGGCGGTGTCACGGCCGAAGCAGGAGGCGATCTCGTGGTGGTAGCTGGGCAGGTTGTCCTCGGTCAGTAGGTTGACCAGCAAGGCGTCCCGCACAGCAGGTGCCAGCGGTGACTGGGCCGGGTGCCAGGGCAGGCCGCCGAGGGGGCCGTCGAAGTCCCGGGCCGCGTTCCACGGCACGTACTGGTGGGGGAACCACTCCACCGCCGTGCCCAAGTGCCTCTCCAGGTGGCCGGCCACAGCCGGTTCGAGCTCGCGCAGCAGGCCCGCATGCCGGCGGCCTGCATCTGCGGTGGTGCGGAGGTCATTCATGATGGTGCGGCGTTCTCCTGATCCTGCGTGCGTGTGGTGACGTGCAGCCTGGGGTGCTCATCCGCCGTCGCGGGGCGTGGGCAGGTGCTGTTCCGCCGACGGGGCGCTCGGGCTGGCGGCGGCGGCGCTCTTGATGACCCCTGCCGCATCGCGCAGAGTGCTGGCGAGGGAGAGGTCCTGCAGCTGGTCCAAGAGCTCGACACCGCTGCGGTCCTCCAGGACCACCATCAATTCCATGAGCGCCAGCGAGTCCAGGCCGAGCTCGTCGAGCGTCGCGGCCGCGTGCAGTTGGTCGCGCGGTACGTCGAAGTATTCGTGCACCAGATCCGCGAGAGCAGCCTCGTCGAAGTCCTGCACTACGTTCACCGTCACGGCTTGTCCCCTCAGGCATGGTGGATCCGTCCGGCCTGACAACCGCGCACGGGCCGGAAAGTCACTGGCACGGCAAGTGCGCCAGCCTCCGCCCGCCGAACTGCCCTGCCACTTCACTGGTGACGGGACACCTGATCGACGGGCGTGGGCGTGGGTACGTGCGGTGGGTGGCCGCCGCCCGGTACGCCATCCGGGTGATCGTCGATTTGATCACCTCATGGTCCGATGGCACGGTTGCGGCCCGGAGCCGCGCCGCGAAGGACAGCGGGTCGACGAAGGGCAGGGCTTCATGGGCCATCACCGGGAGCAGACAGAACATGACCCCTACGACGACGGGTGCGACCGCCACGGACATCGAGTTCCACTACGACGTCGGCAACGACTTCTACGCTCTGTGGCTCGATGAGACGCTCAGCTATTCCGCGGCTCTGTGGGACGGCATCGAGGACGACGGATCCCAGCCCGACGTGCTCGCCCAGGCACAGCGCGCCAAGCTCCGTCACCACTTGGACCAGTCCGCGCTCCCGCCAGGAGGCCGGCTCCTGGACGTCGGCTGCGGATGGGGCGGACTACTGGCTCTGGCGTGCGAAGTGGGGCGTGCTGGTGCGGCAACCGGGCTGACCCTCAGCCGCGCGCAGCTGGCGCACGTGCACTCCCTGCAGCTGCCAGGAGTGCAGGCCCGCCTTGAGGACTGGCGCTCCCACGTCCCGGAATCTCCCTATGACGCCATCGTCTCCATCGAGGCCTTCGAAGCCTTCGCCGGTCCGGGGCTGACCCCCGCCGAACGCGTACGGACCTACGCGGACTTTTTCAGCGCGTGTCACAGCTGGCTGGTGCCCGGAGGCACGCTGTCCCTCCAGACGATCGCCTTCGACGCCGGAGTCGACGCCGACGGGCCGGTCGGCGCGTTCTTCGCCAGTGACGTCTTCCCCGCCTCGGCGCTACCGCGCCTTGCGGAGATCACCGCAGCCTGCGACGCCCACTTCTCCGTGACCGCCATCAAAAGCGAGCCCCGCGACTACATCCGCACCCTGCGCGCCTGGTCCGCGCGGCTACGGGCCGAGCGCGACCACGCCCAGCAGGCGGTGGGCGCGGACACCTACCAGCGCTACCGCCTGTACCTCAAAGCCTGCGAGGTGCTCTTCCTGCGCGGAGAGGTGACCCTGTACCGCGTGAGCATGCGCCGCCGCACAGGACCACTTCGCCTGCCGGTGTAGGTGTGGTCGGCGTTCGCCCAAGAAAACGACGCGGATTCGGCAGGGGCACACATCACAACGGCCGAGGACCGCTCACGTCTGCGTTGGTGGTGCGGGTTGCCTTGGGGCGCCGACGCCGGGCCGTGCTGTCGCCGTCATGACGAGCCGGTTCGGCCGGGTGACCACGCCCGGTACCGCTCGCACTCTGCGGTGAGGGTCGGCTGGGCGCAGTTGGAAGCGGGCGGCCAGGGCCGCCAGGGCGATCGGGGCGATGAGGCCGGCGAACGGGGCGCCGATGCAGCGGTGTGCGCCTGTGCTGAAGGGCAGGTAGGCGTCCCTGAGGGCAAGGGGGTTGGCGTCCGCGGGCCAGCGGTGGGGGTCGAAGGTGTGCGGGTGGGGGTAGTGGGCGGGGTCGCGGTGGATGCCGTAGAGGTTGACGAGGACCTCGGCGCCGCGCGGAAGGCGGAATCCGCCGATGTTCACCTCGTGCAGTACGTTGCGGGGCACCACCGGGACCGGGTACAGGCGCAGGACTTCCATGACGGCCCGGGTGGTGACGGGAAGATGTTCCAGGGCCGTGCGCGGCAGGGGTTGGCCGCGGTTGAACAGCGCGTCCCCCTCGTTGTGGACGGCCTGTTCCGCCTTCGGGTTGCGGGCCAGTTCGTGCCAGGCCCATGCCAGCGTCATGGCGGTGGCTTCACTGCTGGCCACCAGGAAGGTGATGAGCTCGTCGACCACGGCCGCCTGTGTGATCCGGGAGGATCCCCGGGCTGGGCACGCCGACAGTTCCAGCAGGCTCAGCACATCATCGCCGCCACCGAGCCGGTGATGGGCGGGCAGCGCGCCTGCGACCTGTCGCAGGCGGTGTGTCACCTGCCTACGGGCGATGCATTCCGGGGTGGGCAGCGCCGGCCCCCACCCGGGCGTCAGCATGCGCAACAGGACTCCCCGTGAGAGAGGGGCTGCCTTGGCGGCCAGCCAGGAGACCGTCTCCTGGTCAATTTCGGAACGGAAGAGACAGCGGACGGTGAGGTCGGCACTGAGCCGCAGCATCTCGCGGTCCACATCCATGGCTGTACCCAGCGGGAGGCGCTCCGCGTACTGGGAGGCGACCTCACCGATCAGAGGCGTGATACGGGCGAGCGAGGCACGGCTGAACGCGGGTGTCAGGATGCGCCGGTGCTCGCGATGTTCTCCACCTTCCAGGGTGAGCAGCCCCTCCCCCGTCACGGGGCGGAAGCCGCGGATCACCCGCTTGCGGCCGAAGGCCCTCGTCTTGTCAGCCAGGACCTCCTGGGCCAGCTCCCCGTCACTGACCACGTACTTCGTCACCGGGCCGAACTGCAGCTTCGCCAGCGGCGCACCCGAGCCCAGCTCCGCCAGCGCCGGCAGCAAACCGCGCCGCATCAGTGGCAGATGACCCAGCGGCCCCCAGTGTCCGGGCGCCCGGGGAGCATCGAGACCTGTGGGGATCTCGGCCTTGCCGCCGGTTTCACTCGTCACTGCTCGCCTCTGGATCACACCCTCCCAACGGTCTGGGGAGAGCTGAGGTCACCGGCCCACCACACCGGCCGCCTACTCCTACCGGGTACACGCGTACGAGGGGCTGCGCGCTGCCGAAAGAAGGCCGCGTCAGCGAGATCGATAATGAGGCTACAGCTGCAGGTGAAAGATCCGCAGGTCGCGCCCGGAGCGCTCCTGGTAGTCCTGATAGTCGCTGGAGAGGCTCACGAACCTTCGCCAGACCCCGTCCCGTTCCCCGCCCGTGAGCAACCGGGCCGAGACCGGCAGTTGCCGGCCCGCCACACATACGGCGGCCACCGGCTCCTTAAGGAGGTTCACACTCCATCCAGGATGCCGGGCGAGCCCGAAATTCGAGGCCACAACCGCATAGCCACCTGCGTGATCGACGTAGAACAACGGTGTGGGAGTCGAGCGTCCCGACCGGGCTCCGACCGTCGTCAGCAGCAGCGAAGAGATCCCGAGCACCCGCCCGGCACTGAACCTCCCGCAGGTGCGAACCTGCACCGCCCTATCGAGTGGCATGACCAGCTTCCGCATCACCACGGCAGCCATCCGCGACGGGACGATTCTGTTCAGCGCACGAAAAACCGAACCGCCCGCAGGCGTTGCCTCCCCCGCCACAGGTGCCGGATACCGCCCACCCGTGGGCCGTCCTGGCCTTGCGGCCGCGTCCTCGGACGATTCGATTGCTGACCGTTGCCCATACATACCCTTCAAACGTACGAAGCACGTCCCGGGTCACCGCCCACATACCTCCGGCTTCGATGTCTCCACCGGCGCCGCAGAGTAAGAGGGGCTGATGCAGGTTCGGGTGACAGGTTCGGTCACGCGACCTGAAGGGCCGGTGTCGTCATGACGGTCTCGAATTCGATGGGGGTCAGCCTGCCGAGCGAGGCTTGCCTGCGGCGTCGGTGATAGGTCCTCTCGATCCAGGTGACGATGGCGATCCGCAGTTCCTGGCGGGTGGCCCACGTACGGCGGTCGAGGACGTTCTTCTGCAGCAGGCTGAAGAAGGACTCCATGGCCGCGTTGTCACCGGCAGCCCCGACTCTTCCTATGGAGCCGGCCATCCGGTGCCGGTCGAGCGCCCGGACGAATTTCCGGGACCGGAACTGCGATCCGCGATCGCTGTGCAGAATGCATCCGGCGACGTGCTCGCGCCGGGCCACGGCGTTGTCCAGGGCGGCGACGGCCAGGCGGGACTTCATGCGCGTGTCGATGGAGTAGCCCACGATCCGCTTGCTGAAGACGTCCTTGATCGCGCAGAGATACAGCTTCCCCTCGCCGGTGGTGTGTTCGGTGATGTCGGTGAGCCACAGCCGGTTCGGGCCGGTCGCGGTGAAGCCGCGGCGAACGAGATCGTCGTGCACCGGCGGGCCGGCCTTCTTGTTCCGGCCGCGCCGGTCGGCCATGCCGGATCCCGCGCTGCGGGCCTCGTCGGCCAGGAAGCGGTAGCCGAACTCCGGGTCCTCACGGTGGGCGTCGAACAACGCGTTCGCGCGAGCGGCCCGCTCGACCTCGGCGTCGGTCACCGGCCGCTCCAGCCACCGGTAGTAGGGCGCTCTGGCGAGCTTGAGGACCCGGCACGTGACCGTGACGGGAATGCCGTCCGTGGCCAGCTCTTTCACGAACGGGTAGATCCTTTTCCCGGGAGATCCGCCTGGGACAGGTAGGCCGCAGCCCGGCGCAGGACCTCGTTCTCCTGCTCCAGCAGCTTGATACGCCGACGCGCTTCGCGCAGCTCCGCGCTCTCCTGACAGTCGCGACGAAGGGCGGGGTGGGCATCTGGATCAAGGACCTCACCCGGACCACTCCTTGACCACAACCGAATACGCGCCCTAGCAGCCCGGGGGATCGCTACCCCGAGGGATCAGAGTCCGCCGAAGAGCAGGTTGCCCGGGGCGTCCTCCTCGGTGCCCGTGTAGTACTCGCGTACCGCGTGGAGGAGTTCGTCGACGGTCAGGGTGCCGTCGCCGTCGGCGTCGATCCGCTGGAACAGCGTCTCAGCGTCGGCGGGGCTCAGCCGGGTGTCGAAGGCCTCCTGGGCCTTGTGGAACTCCTCCGGGCTGATGCGCCCGTCGCCGTCGGTGTCGACGATCGTGAGGATCGCCTGGACCATCGGCCGGAACGAGCGGTCGTAGGCGGGCCCGCCCTGTGCGTACAGGCGGGTCATGCCCACCTTGTACTCCTCGGGCGTGACCTTGCCGTCCCGGTCGATGTCCAGCTCGGTGAACAGGTCCTGCCAGAAGTCGGTCAGGCCGCCCATCACCAGCGTCGCCTTCGGTGAGGTGGCCGGCTCCGCGAGGGCCGACAGCAGCCGGGACCCGAGCGCGATGATGTCGTCGGCGTCGATCACGCCGCTCCGGTCGGCGTCCAGGTGGGTGAAGGCGCGGTCCAGCTTGCGGTCGAGCAGGTCGTTCGTCATGTCGGGTGCCTTTCACGGCTACGGAGCGTGGGTTGATCACTACCTAGCGTAGTCTCTCTCTGATCGTGAACTCCCGTTCTCCTGCTAGGAAGTTGTGGATGCACTCTTACGAGGTATGGGTGGCCGGCGCCGAGGAGCCCGGTATCCGTTGGGTCTACTGGCCGCGGGTGGGTCAACTGCTGCGCGAGCCGTTCCGGGTGCTCGGCCTCAAAGCGCGGCTGGAGCGCGGCGAGGACCTCCCGTACGACGACCGCCTGCTCGCCGGCCGGGTCGCGCTGTCCGCTCCCGAGCAGGGGCTGCGCGCCCTGGCCGCCGCCCGCGCCGCCCAGCCGGCCTGGGCGGGGGTTCGGCTCGCCGACCGGCTGGAGCTGCTGCACGGGGTCCGCCGGGACGTCGTCGAGCGCCACGACGAGCTTTCCGCGCTCCTGGTGGCCGAGGGGCACCCGGTACGGCTCGCCGCCTGGGAACTGGCGTCCTTGGCCTGTGCGTTCCACCCGGACTCGGTAGCCGAGTACGCCGCCCAGTTGGGGCAGCCGGAGCGGATCTCGGCGGGCCGCCGCATCCGCATGGTGCGCAAGGCCGACGGAGTGGTGTGCCTGAGCCCGCCGCGCAACGCACCGACCTCCAACTCCTTCTACGGGGTGGTGGCGCTGGCCGCGGGCAACGCCCTGGTCGTCAACGCGCCGCCGACCGCCCCGCTCGGCGTCAGTTTCGTCTACCGGGAGATTGTGGCCCCGCTCCTGGAGAAGCTCGGTGCCCCGGCCGGCACCCTGAGCGTGCTCTCGACGCACGGCCGCGCCGTGATGCGGCAGTGGCTGGACAGCCCCGACTGCGACGACATCGTCTTCTTCGGGGGCTCGAAGCAGGGCCTCAAGCTGGAGCGGGAGTGCGTGGTCGCGGGAAAGAAGCCCGTACTCGAACTCTCCGGCAACGACGGCGTGCTGGTGTGGGCCGACGCCGAGGCCGACCTCGCCGCGCAGGCCCTGTGCGAGCGGTACTACGGCTCCGGCCAGATCTGCATGACCCCGAAATTCGCCATCGTCCACCCGGAGGTCGCGGACCGTCTCCTGAAGGAACTCATCGAGCGGGTCGGGGACATCCGGCCCGGGCCGCCCGAGGACCCGGACACGGTGCTCAGTCCGGTGGTCAAGCGAGCGGAGTTCACCGAGTTCCTCGACGAGGTGCTGGCGGCCGGCGGTGAACTGCTGTGCGGCGGCGAGTTCGTGGACGTGGACGACGTACCGGCCGCCGCCGGGCCGTTCATCCGCCCGGCCGTCGTCCGGGTGAACGGCCTGGCCACGGCCGCGCGGCTGCGCGCGCTCCGCGAGGAGACCTTCTTCCCGCTGCTGTGCGTGGTCGTCCCCGAGGCGCCGCTGGGCATCGAAGAGGCCATCGGCTTCCTCAACGCCAACCGCTACGGACTGCGCAACTCCCTGTGGACGCAGGACGAGGGGATCGCCGAGCGGTTCTGCGCGGAAGTGAACAACGGCGGCATGCTGAAGGTCAACGACTCGCACATCGGCTGCCTCCCGGTGCTCCCGTCCAACGGCGGCACCGGCGCCACGGGCGGCATCTTCGGCGAGGCCAACCAGCCCGCCGTGCGCACCACCCACCTCCAGTCGATCGCCGTCGCCACCCTGGTCCGGCCCCGGGAGTCGGTGTTCGACCACGCGGCGGGCGTGATGTGAAACCGGGCGGCCGGTCCTTGCTGGCCGCAACCTTCCGGGAGGTGTGGGCGAGGACCTGGTGGGTCGGGCGGGCCTGCTCGGCGAGGTCTTGGCCGGCGCGGCGGGCGCCGCGGGAGGCGTTGACGAGGAGGGTGGCCATCAGGGAGGCGAGGACGTCGTGGCCCGTGGCATCAGTGATGGACAGGTGCAGGGTGTCGTTGTCGAAGCTGTAGTCCTGCGATACCACACCTTTGGCCGGGGCCTGGGCAAGCACCAGATGGTGCCGGCTGGCCCTACTCGATCGTTGCCGCCTTGGAGACCGGCCGCACCTCGTGGACGCCCCTACTGGACGCCGCAGCGTGGCGCCGGGCACGTCGCTCCATCAGATTCGTGCCGCCCGCTTCGCACAGCGTGACCGTTCGCGGAGAGGCGCGGCTCCTCACCCGCGGCCGTCACCTCTTGGTGGCGTTCCCCGGCAGGCCGTGCTCTGTCAAGATCTGGGATATGACTGATAGTTCGCGCGCGTCTGCGTTCCGTAGTTCCGAGGCGGTGTTGCTGTGGGCGCGGGAGGCCGGGCTCGTGGCGGATGCCCCTGCGGAGCGTCGCCTTGCCCGGATGCGGCTGGAGGTACTGGCTGAGGGCGCCCTGCCGCACGGCAGGACTTGCGACGTGGCGCTGACCGGTCAGTGGGCGGCGTTCATCTGCTGGGTGGACGACCACATCGACCGCTACGGCCTGGAGTGGGCGGCGGGGGAGTTCGAGCGGTTCGCCGCTCCTTTGCGGGAGGTCTTCACCGCCGACGCGGGCGTGCCGTCGACGACATCCCCGCACGCGGTGGTGCTGTCGGGGCTGTGGGAGCGTACGGCCGCGGGAATGCCGGATGTCTGGCGCGCTCGGTTTGCCGCCGAGTACCTCGACTTCCTGGACGCCAGTGAGGAGGAAGTGGCGCTGCGGCGGGCGGGGGTGCTGTTGCCGGTGGCGGACTATGTGCGGTTGCGTCGTCGCACCATCACGCTGCTGCCCATGCTGGTCGTTCTCGAGCGCACGGGCGGCGCCCCGGTGGTGGAGACGGCAGGGGTGGCGGCCGGACTGCGGGATTTGCGGTGGGCGGTGGCCGATGTGGCGGGTTGGGCGAACGACCTCGCGTCGGAGGCGGACGATGCCGCTGCCGGGCAGGACAATCTGGTCGCAGCCCTCGCCCGGGAAGAGGCCTGCTCCAAGGTCGCGGCCCGTCTGCGGGTGTCCGCGATGATCGAGGAGCGCCGAGCTGGTTTCCGGGCCGACGCGTCGGCTCTGCGGACGGGCAGGGGTGTGCTGCCCGAGCAGCCGGGACTGTGCCGGTATGTGGATCTGGTGGAGAACTTCATGGCTGCCACGCTGCACTGGCTGGCCGTCACCGGCCGCTTCGCATCCGGACCGTCAGTGCCATACCCCCCGGCGAACCAGTTCTGACCGCCGGCAGCAGCCGTAGTTTCTTCTTGGCGCACGGGGCAACGGCCCGGTGCGACGATGCCCAGAACGGATCTTGATGAGAATCACCTCGCTGACCAAGGGCATGCCCTACTGGCCCCAGGACGCTTTACCCGACGGCCTGATACCGGCCACCGCACGGCTGCGCTCCCGTGTCCAGGAACGGATCGGCCCGGACGGTTCGGTGCGCGATCCGTGCCACAGCCGGGTCCTTGAATCGGCACTGCTGCTGGCGCTGCTGGACCGCACCCGCTCACACCCCGCAGCCCGCGCCCGCCTCGCCGACTACCTCACCACCCAGTGCGACTGCCCCGAGCCGCTGGACCGCCTCCTGGCCCGAACCGCCCTGAACCGGCATACGGATCCGGCCGACCGGGTGGATATGGACCACGTCCTGGACCAGGCCCCCGCCTTCACCGGCCCCCGCAAAGGCGCCCTGCTCCACGCCATCCTCCTCCTGCTCGGCGGCGCGCCCACGACACCGGCTCCGGCGCCTGCGGCATACAGGCTGGAGGGCCTGCACTCCTGGGCACGGGTGCAGGTCATCGCGGTCAAAGCCGTCCTGGCCCACGCCTACGGCGAGGCGGGAGGCATCGGGGAAGGCGAGCTGGAGATGCTGCGCTCCACCCAGCGCGCGGGGAGCGTGTGGGAGGGCAACCTCCTCATCCACCTGTCCGTCCTGCACGCCCTTACCCCAGTGGCCGCTGAACAGCACCTCGTCGCCGAGGGGATACGCACCGCGCTGGCGTATCAGCGCGGTGACGGGGGAATACCGTTCATCTGCGACGAGGACACCTGGCTGACCGTCACCGCCGGCGTCGCGCTGCAGACAGCCGGGGCGCCGAAGCCGATCGTCGACGCCGTCGCCCGGCGCGTGAGCGCTCTGCAGCACGCGGGAGGTGGCTGGTCCTACACCGACAGCGCCCGCCTGCCCGATGTGGACTGCACCTCCGTTGCCGCCGAAGTCCTCCACCTCGCCGACCCCCTCGCGCACCGGGCCTCCATCAGCGGGACCCTTGCCGCCCTGCACACGCTGAAGGGGCCGGAGGGCGGCTTCCCCACCTACCTGGCCGGCGCACCGTCGGAAGCCTCCATGACCGCTGCCGCCGTCAACGCTCTGACCACCCAAGGCCCCGCCCACCGCCACACGATCGAGGCAGCACTGGCATTCCTCGCCTCCCAGCAGCGCGCCGACGGCTCCTTCCCTCCGGACTGGAGCAGCAGCCGACTGCACACCGTCTTTCGCGCGGTCCTGGCTGCCTCCCACCACCCAAGCCCCGCCAGCTCCAGCGGCCACCGAATCATCCGGCGGGCCCTGGCGCTCGTCGCAAACTCGCAGAACGCCGACGGTGGGTGGGGCCAGCAGGACGGGGCGGCGAGCGACGCCCTGAGCACCGCGTACGCGCTGATCGCCTTGTCCACGCAGGGCTCTCCCGGCCCCGCCGCACGAGGAATTCGCTACCTCCTCACCCGGCAACGCCCCGATGGATCCATCGCCGGCGTCCCTGACTCGATCGGACCGCGCCCCTTCGGTTTCACCGTCCCCGCCCTCGCGGACGTCTTCACCCTGCTCGCCTTCGGACACCTCACCCACCGCCTGACCCCCGCACGACACCCCGCGCACGCCCGCCGCGCCGAGGACGAACCCGCCCTGAACTAACCCCCCGGGGTGCGCCGGGCACAGCCCGCAGGTCCACGAACGAGATCCCAGCACATCCATCGGCGCCGCGGCGCCGGCCCCGAAGAAAGAGATGACTCGCCATGACACAAAACAGCCACCCCGCGCCCGCCCCGGCCACCCTGAAGGGCAGCGTGTGCCTGGTGACCGGCGGAGCGCAAGGCATCGGCCTGGCCATCACCCGGGCGCTCGCCCGCCACGGCGCACGCGTCCACGTCGCCGCGCTCACCCCCGACCACCTCCAATCGGCGGCCGCCGAACTCGAGGAGGCCGGGCTGGGCGGGCTCGTCACCTTCCACCATGTCGATGTCAGCGACCGCGCCGCCTTCGAGCGGTGCATCGCCGACGTCCACACCGGGGCCGGACGACTGGACATCCTGGTCAACAACGCCGCCTTCACCCAATGGCGCGACGTCGCCGACATGAGCGTCGAGGACGCCGAGAAGACGATGCGCACCGGATACGACGCCATGGTCTACGGCACCAAAGCCGTCCTGCCCCTCATGCACGCGGCCGGCCGCGGGCACATCGTCAACATGGGCTCCGCCGCCGGCGTCGTCTTCGTCAAAGGGCCCTCGGCCGCGTACGCGGCGGCAAAAGCCGCGATCAACGCCTACACCCAGATCCTGTCCGGCGAACTCACCGGCACCCACCTACACGCCATGCTGGTGCGGCCCGGCACCGTGGGCGGCACCGAATTCTTCGGCCGCCACGTCCCCTCCCAGCGCATGCCACGCCTCGCCGACTTTCTCCCCGTCTCCACCCCCGAACACGTCGCCGACGCCATCATCGAGGGCATCCTCAAGCGCCGCACCATCGTGGACGTGCCCGGCTACCTCCCCGCCATGTACCGCGCCTACGCCATGGCCCCCGGCCTCCTGCGCACCGTGACCGCCCTCGGCGGACCCGCCCGCCGCAACTACGCCAACCCCACCCCCGCCAAGAGGGCGCCCCGTCCCCGCCCCGCCCCGCCCACGGCCGACAACCTCGCCTTCCGCGTCATGAACAAGATCGGCCCCTCCCGCGCCGCAGGCGCGCTCATGCGCGCCGCGATGGTCCCCTTCGACACCGCCCTCCAGGGACAAACCCAGGGACGGCTCAGCGTCGGCCGCGCCCTCGGCGTGGCTTCCCTGCTCCTGACCACCACCGGCGCCCGCACCGGCCAGCCCCGCCCCACCCCCCTCTTCTACGTCGAACACGCCGACGGCTACGCCGTCATCGGCTCCAACTTCGGCCAGGCCCGCCACCCCGCCTGGACCACCAACCTCCTCAAGGACCCCACCGCCACCGTCACCACCGCAGGAGCCGACATCCCGGTCACCGCCCGCCTCCTCACCGGCACCGAGCGCGAAGAAGCCTGGAACAAGATCCTCACCCTCTCCCCCGGCTACCAGACCTACAACGACCGCTCAGGCCGCAACCTGCGCATCTTCCACCTCCAGCCCACCAACCCCGACACCCAGCCCCGCCCGTAACAACACCCACCCCCACCTGCGCAACCGGTCCACCGCAGCCCCGGCTCGTGGGCTGCAGACGGAGTCCAGGGGCCGAGTTCAGCAGCAGGGGGACTCGCTATCACCCGCCGGCGACGGGCAGGCTGCCACCAGTGACCGCATCCGCCGAACCAGAAGCGCTCGCGGCGCCGTTCGCCTGCGACCCGCGAGTACCGCGACCAACAGCCGGAGGGCTTGCGACCTTCGTCGACAGGAGCGCGGCCGGCGATCTTCCCCAGTTACTGGTCGATCAGGCCGCGGGCGATTAGAACCGATACCAAAGGCGGTGCCGGCTCCGGCGGCTCGGCCGGGCGTGGCGGGGCCGGAGGCAGCGCCGACCACGATCCGGAGGAGCACGGGGGGCTCCGGCGTCGACGGTGTTAGCCGTCCGGGCTGCGCGGCTGGTCTACGGGCTTCCCGTAGCGCTGGCTCGACTGCGGTACAGGGAGCTTCCCCGGCCGAGGAATGCCACGCCTACCCCTACGCAGTGCCTGAGCATGCCGAAGTTGCCGGTGATCCTGGCCAGCGTAACGTCATCGTCTTGAAAGACGGTCTCCCGCGCGAGGAAGATGAGGGTGCCGGATGGATCTCCGTGGGCGAGGGAACTGCATCCGCTCCACAGAGCCACGGCAAACTTTCCGGGGCTGAGCTTGTCTCGGGCCCCCTGGGCACCGACCTTGTCGCCGGCCTCCTCGACGATCTCGGTGTAGTCGGGATCTTTGAGGACTGCCCTCACGCGGTCCGGTGGGGTGCCGGCGCGCAGCGCCAGCTGCCGGAGCTCTTCCTCTCGGGCCTCCTTCGTCCTCGGCGTTTTGCCGCCCAGAAGCTCGTGCAGCTTGGTGGCGGAGCGTATGTCCTTCCTCTGCAGAGCCAGGCGCCTCTGGACGCGGATCAGGCTGTCGTCCGGTGCCAACATCCACACCGCACGTGCGGCGTTCTCAATGACGCCCCGGGCAAGGGAAGCCTGGGCATGGGTGTGCAGAGTGGCGGTGACCTGGCCGGCGGAGTCCTCGGTGAGCAGGCTGGTGCGCAGGGCCCGTAGGTGGTCTCCGGCCACGGTGAGTGCGCCCCAGGCGGCGTGAGAGAGGTGGTAGGGCGCCACGGCGGTGTCGTCTGCCGCCATTTCGCTCTCCGCGGCCGGCTTCCAGGGGCCGGCCGACGGGTCGGTGGTGGTGGGGTCTTCGAACTGCCGGCCATGCTCCAACAGCTGTACCAGCACTTGCAGATGCTGCTGCTCTTCCCTGTCGTCCATCACCCGAGATTAGGCACGACTCGGGCAGTGCGCTGCGCATTTCCCCCTGGGTGTGCGGTCAGACCTGAGGGGACGAGTAACCGCAGACCAGGCGTGATGCTGACCAGTTCGGCCTCCACCATCTGCCAAGCTTCCCCGCGCGTCGTGCCCGGGCTTGCCGTTCACGCCCGGCGCGCCATCGCCACCGTCTCATCCGAGCGGGGAACAGGGTGGGCACACCGGCGAGGCCTTCCTTGCCTCCAATGCCGCCTTGTCCGTGGAGGGGGGGGCCGGTCGAGCCCTGATGGGCGGGCTTGCGTATGGCTACCGGGTTGGCCCGGTTGCGTATCGCGCGAGGAACATCCGGACTGCGGCGGTGGTGTAGCGGTCGATGGTGGTCCGGTCGGGCGTTGTGCCGAGTTGCAGCATCGCCTGGTCGGGGATCAGGACCATGGTGTGTGCGTAGAGGGTGACGGTGACCTGGGGATCGTCCAGGCGTAGGAGTCCGCGGTCGGCGAGGCGGCCGAAGGCGCGCAGGAGGTACTGCTCCAGGCGCTGGGGGCCGCGTTCGTTCCAGGTCTGGGCCAGGTGGGGGAAGGTGGTGGACTCGCCGATGATCAGTCGGCGCAGGGCCAGGACGTGGGGTTGCAGCATGACGGTGGCCCAGGTGGTGCCGAGGCGGGTGAGGTCTGTTTCCAGGTCGTCGGACTCGCCGAGCGCGGACTCTTCCACCTGGTCGGCAAGGGCGCCGAGGACGTTGTCGAGGACGTCCTGGACGACGGCGCGGAAGAGTCCTTCCTTTCCGCCGAAGTGGTTGTAGAGGGTCTGGCGGGACACCCCCGCCTCGGTGAGGATCGCGTCGATGCTGGTGCTCGCGTATCCGTGCCGCAGGAAGACGCGCATCGCCGCCAGCCGGATCGCGTCCTTTTTGGAGCTGCCTCGCCCTGCCGGGCCGGGTGGTCTGGGGGATGCTGGCATCGGTGCTCCTGTCCTGGCGCACGGACACGCCCGTAGATAGAACCGAGAGTCTATCAACGCGCATCACGGCAGCTCAGTGCTAGCCTTTAGATTAGATCGTCTAGTCTATTCCGGAGTTGATCATGACTGTTCGAGGCGCAGACGTCGTGGTGCGGGCCGCTGCGGTGCACACCCTGGTGGCCGGGCAGGGTCCACAGCGGGCACTGGCCGTGGCCGGCGACCGCATCGCCGCGCTCTCGGCGAACCCGCACGGCCTGGACGGCTGGATCACCGAAGCCACCACGGTCATCGACGAGCCGGACGCCACCGTCCTGCCGGCGTTCGACGACACCCACACCCACCTGATCCTCGCCGGGCACAGCGCCCACGACGTCCCCGTGCACAAGGCCGGGACCATCGCCGAGTTCCTCGACCTGATCCGGCGGCGGGCGGCGACCACCCCGGACGGGCAGTGGATCCGCACCACCACCAACTGGCAGGAACTCAACCTCGCGGAGCGGCGGATGCCGACCGCGGCCGAACTCGACCAGGCCAGTGACCGGCACCCGGTCCTGGTCAAGCGCGGCGGCCACAACGACGTCGTCAACACCATGGCCCTGCGCCTGGCCGGCATCACCGATGACACCCCGGCCCCGCCCGGCGGCGTGATCGGCCGCGACGAGCAGGGCCGCCTCAACGGCCGCCTGATCGACAACGCCATGGGCCTGGTGGAGCGCCTCCTCCCGCCGCCCGACGTCGCCACCCGGATCGACGGCCTGCGCCTGGCCTCGGCAAACTACGCCGCGACCGGCATCGGCACCGTGCGCGACTGCATGGTCCCGCTGCCCGACCTCACCGTCCTGCGAGCGGCCCGCGAGCAGGGCGTCCTGAGCACCCGGGTCCGCGCGCTGGTGTCCGCGATCGGCATGAGCGACCCCGCCCAGATCGAGGACCTCCTCGACGGCATGCAGGACTGGCGCTACAGCGCCGACCCGCTGCTGCAGGTGTGGGGTGTCAAGTTCGTCCTCGACGGCGGACTGGAAGCCGGCGCCACCGAGGAGCCCTACTGTGACCACGCGGGCTTCTACGGCACTCTGACCTGGGAGCCGGACGCACTCGTGCGCTCGATCGAGGCCGTGGTGCGGCGCGGCTGGCGGGTCGGCGTTCACGCCTACGGCGACCGCGGCGTGCGGACCCTGCTGGACGCCTACCAGGAGGTCCTGGAGCGCAACCCCGGCCTGCCGAGCGGGATGCTGGTGATGGAACACGGCGGCCTCGCGGACGCCGAACAGCGCGAGCGCGCCGTCGCCCTGGGCATCCCGGTCACGGTGCAGCATCCACTGCTGCACGACACGGCCGAGGTCGAGGACGGCTTCTGGGGCCCCGAGCGCGTCAACCGCCTCTTCCCAGCCCGCCAATGGCTCGACCAGGGCGCCCTGGTCACCGCCGGCTCCGACTTCCCCGTCGGCGCGTACGGCGCCATGCGCTCCGTGTGGGGCATGGTCACCCGACAGACCGTCACCGGCGTCCGCGGCCCCGAACACGCCATCACCCGCGACGAAGCCCTGACCCTGCACACCGTCAACGCCGCCCGCCTCACCGGCGAAAGCCACCTGCGCGGCACCCTCACCCCCCGCCGCCTCGCCGACCTCACCCTCTGGCCCACCGACCCCACCACCTGCACCACTGACCAACTCCGCGACCTCAACCCCACCCACACCCTCCTCGGCGGCAAAACCGTCCACAGCGCACAATGACCACCACGCCTGCATCCACATCCGCAGGCTTGGTGGCCCATCGGTGCCCCACTTCGAAGTACCGCGGCGGCAGTGAGGTGCATCGCACGCTTGTCTAGCGGTGCTTGTCATCCGGAGGCACGAGACAGCCTGAGTACCCGGCTCCTGGTTCCGCGCCTTCGACGATCCGGCGTCGGGGGGTACAGCTCACACCGACCTCGCTCATCGAGCGATTCTAGGCATTGCTCCACCCTTTCGGCGCACGGGCCGCGCCGACGGCGAGCGGCCTTCGGCCCGTCGGAACCGGTTGACGGGAACCCCAGTTCCGAAACGGCGTCGCCGCTCACGAGCGGGAGTGGTCGCCGCAGCCGCTCAGGCCGGAGGCCCGATCTTGGAAGTCATGACCCGAACGTAGTGATGCAGATGCTCCCTCGGCTGTTTCTCTACCGCTTCTGGCTTGTTCCGGGTGGCACCCGGGATCACGAGGGCCGCCACCCGCTCACGGTCCGACCGCCCGGCGGATTCCGATCGGGGTCGATCACCGCCGACTCGACGGGACGCCTGGCGCGGCCCCGAACCTCGACGGCCCGTTCAGCACCGGGCCGTGGATTTCCATGACTTCACCTGACGCGATCGACCGCCAGACCGATCCCGGCCTGGCGGTCCACGTAATCTGCGACAACCACTCCGCCCACAAAGCACCGGTCGTTCGCAAGTGGCTGCTCGCGCATCCCCGGTTCCGGGTGCACTTTCCCGCTACCCGTCGTGGATCAACCAGGTCGAGCGGTGGTTCGCCGAGCTGGCACGACGCCGCCTCGAACGCGATGTGTTCTGCTCACTCGACGACCTGAAGGTGGCACCCGAGAGCGGGAACGAAGTCCGGAACAACCAGGCCAGGCCATTCAAGTGGACCAAGACCGCCGACCAGATCCTCGACCGCATCTGCCGCTACTGCGACAGCATCTCCAAACCAGATCACTACGAGGCCCACGTGACGGAGCCGGTGGCCGCCAGGGCGGAGGCACCGCTCCAAGCCCGGTGGCCGGGTGCGAGCGGCGTGATGACGTTCACCGGCGCGCCGCCTGTGTACTCGGGCAGGGCTCGGAGTTCCTTGGTGAGCCGCTCCGTCACCCCGGACAGCAGGGCCGTGCCACCGGTCAGGACCACGCCTGCGAACAGGTCGGCGCGGATGCCGCTGTCCGCCCACTGGATCACGTTCACGACCGTCTCGGGCAAGCCGTTGTCCTCGACGCCGAAGAACGACGGCCGGAAGAGGACTTCAGGACACCGGAAGCGCTCGCTGTCGAACGTGACCTCCCCTCCATCCGGCAGCGAAACAGTCCTCTCGAACGCCGTGTCCTTACCCGCGCGGTTCATGCAGTCGTCGAAGTCGGGGGCGACGAAGCACCCGCGTTCCTTCACCACCTGGACGGAGTCGCGGTCCCTCGTCGTGGTGAAGGTGTATCCCCGCTCGGTCAGAATCTTCATCAGATAGCCGGTGAGGTCCCTGCCGCCGACCGGAATGCGCAGCACCCGGCCGACCGGCCGCCCTTGATGGACGGCACTGACCCTGGTTCCCGCCGCGCCGATGTCCACCACGGCCGCGGTACTGCGGCCGGCGGCGGCCGCTGCGGCGACGCCCGTGTCCACCAACGCGACCCGCCCCGCCCCCGCCTGCCGGGCCATCTGGATCAGACGCTCGCCCTGCTCGGCAATGTGGTCGCGGTGCTGCACCACCACCACGCCGCCCGAAGCAGCGGCCTCCGGCCACGTGCGCAGGGCATGCCGGTACAGGGCAGCGAAGCCATCCCAGTCCACCACCTTGCCGTTCGCAATCGGGCGGGAGCTCGTCGCCGTCCCTGAGTTCGCCTTGGCGTGGGCCTCCTCCCCCACCAGGAGAGCCGACTGCCCAGGAATTTTCGGGCGGGCAACCTCCGAGGGAAACACCACCTGCGGCGCAGCCTCGCCAGCCAGACCGGCCTTGATCTGCTCCGAACCGCAATCGATCACCACAACACTGTCGGCCATCATCCCCACCCCTCCACGCCTTCACTTCTGGTCACCGACGAGCGTGATCGATTCGCGTCAGCCAGGACAACCCCATCCCCTCGTACAGATGAAGGGTTGGGAACTGGGCCCCTCAGGGCATGGGGTTGGTGTAGGGGCGGGACGAACTCTGCTGACGGCGGGGGTGTTCCTCAGAGCGCGCCAGGTTCGGGCCGCGGCCCGGTCTCGGGGTTTCTGTGGCGAGCAGGGGTCGCTGGCCCGTCCGGATGCCCGGCTCCGCACGTCCGTTGTGGCGCGCCGTGGTGATGCCGGGGCCGGGCGGTGTGGCGGTCGTGAGGTCAAGACTGCTGGAGGTTGACCTCGATCGGCTCGGAGGTCGCGGCCCCGCCACCGGCACGGGTGATCCGGTAGTGGACGGGGGTGGTCGGCCCACCGTCGGCGGCCCGGATGGTGTCCCAGGGGATGGTGAGGGTGACCGGCTTGTCGCCCTCACCCTGGGGGACGGTGTACGGGACAGAGGTGCCCTGGTCGCCCCAGTACACCTGGACGTGGTCGCCGGCGGTGAAGTCCGCGTGCGCGGGGATGGTGACGTTCACGCCGCTGAGTGCGTCTGCAGGGTTGATGAGGCCGTCGTCGTCGGCTTCCGCGACGGCGGGCGCGGGCAGGACGGGGTCGGTGCCGCTCATGGGCTGCTCCCTCGGTTGGGATTCGGTTGGGATGCGTGTCGCAACGACGCGCATGGTGATTTTCCTTCAGGACGGCACGCCACGGACGGAATTCTCGAGAATGTCCTGCTACCGCCCCCAGGGCGGCAACGGCTTTGCCCGCTCCAACCCGCCCCCACGGCCCTGCCCGCCAGCCGAGTACGGGGATGCGAAGGCGAACAGGCGCGGTCCGATGGAGTCGATGCTTGCTGCGCTGTTCTGCCTGGCCATCAGCTATTGGATGCCGGAGGCGACCGTTGGCCGGAAAGAGGCCGGAGCGAGATCCTTTTGCCGGTCAAGATCGCAAGCGGGGCGCACGCCGTGCGGGTGGTGGCACTGCCGCGCGCCCTTCATACCCTGAGACAATCCAATTACTTTTCGTGACGTCACTTCTGGCGCTGGTCTCCCGCCTGACGTCCTTCCCCGCCGGCGGCCCTCTGGGCACGCAGGGCGCGTTGGACGCACAGGGCCGAGGGTCTTGCGGATGGTGTAGACGATTGCGCCGGCGGCCAGCAGACCGGGAATGACGGAGAGGCCGATCGCCCACTGGACGCCTACCCAGGCGACCAGACCCAGCGCGAGGAGGGGGCCGAAGATCGCGCCGAGGTTGTCCATCATCCGCTCGAACCCGTACGCCCGCCCGTACGCCTTGGCCGGGACGAGGTCCGCCAGCAGGGCGTTGCGGGCAGGTACCCGAAGCCCGCGTGCGGTCCAGGCGGCGGCACGGAGAAGTCCCACCTGCCACACCGCGGTGGCGCCTGCGGTTGCCGCGCCCAGTACTGCGGTCGCCGCGTACCCGCCGACGGCGACCTTCCGACGTCGCGCCGGGTCGTCGGCGAGGACGCCGCCACCGAACCTGGCCGCCCCCGCCAGCGCGTCGGAAATACCCTCGATCGCCCCCAGTGCAGCGGCGGGAGCGCCGAGCGTGGAGGTCAGCAGGGAGGGCAGCAGCGCGGTCGGGATCTCGTGGCCGACGTCTGCGAGGAAACTGGCCGAGCCGATGCCTTTGACGCCCGGGCTGAGCCACTTCTCCTGGTCGGGTGTGGTGTCAGCGGGCGGCGCGGTGTCAGTCATGTTGGGCAGTCTGATGGGCGGAAGGCGTCCTCCACAGTGGACGATCCCACCAGCTGCGCAGGGCTGGGTCTGCGATCTCTCCGAGGCCGCTGGCCTCGCAGATCGCAGGAGAACCCGAGCCTTCGAGCGCATCTACGCAACGGAACTGTGATCCGGGCTGCCCTGCCTGCCCATCGTTCGGGCTCCCGTTCGAGCTTCGCCCAGGACGGAGTCCCCGAACGCCCCGGCAGTCGTCGCGTCAACCTCGGCGAGCGTGCGCCGGCCGATTTTCGCAGCCTCCTCGTGCCGCGACTGGCTATCGCTGCCCCGGATCAGTCGATCCGTCCGCCATGACAGCGCTCCTGCGACGTACGGGAGTATCGAACGCGGTGGCGCCCCAGCGACGACGGCCTCGCCATCAAGTGCGGCCCGGACCCGGCGCTCCAGTCCTCCACCCAAGCCAACCAAGATCCGGGCCAGTCGCGGACCAAGCCGTGAACACTCCGGCGATGACGTACGTTTTGCCTGGTCAGTAGAGGCGCTGATCGTGTACCACCAGCAGACAAAGAACCTGCTGGGCGTCTGCGAAGCTCGGTCAAGGCGCTGCCCTTGGCGCCCGGTCAAGGGAAACGCACTGGTCACAGCCGGTGTGAGGATCGTGGTGGTCGCATGTGGTCGCACGAGACTGGAGGTGTCGGTCTTTCCTCCGCCTCCTGGAGGCGATCCGCATGCGTACCACCGCCGACCGCGGCCGCATCTATCGCAGGTGTGGCTGCCGGGATACCCGCCATCACCAGCTCGGAGCACACTGCCCACACCTGCTCACCGACGGCCACCACGGGACGTGGACCTTCGCCGTCGACATCCCCGCCCCACGGCACCACCGGACGACCGTCCGCAGGGGCGGGTTCGGCAGCCAAGATGCGGCCGAGGTCGCGCTGCGGAAGTTCCAGGAGGGCGAGGCCGGCGGGTTCGACGCCGACCCGAACCAGACCGTCGCCGCCTACCTGAACGCGTGGCTGGATGCGAAGGCCCTCGTACTGAAGCCCACCACCATGGCCCGCTACCGCGACTACGTCCGCAACGACCTCATCCCTGCCTTCGGCATCCTCAAGCTCGACCAGCTCGCCCACCGGCACATCTCGGCCTTCATCACCTGCCAGCTCGCCGCCGGCCGCGGCGAGACCACCCTTTACCGGTGCCTTGCCACCCTCTCCAGCGCCCTCTCCAGCGCCCTCGGCGACGCCGTCAGGCAGCACCGCCTCCCCCACAACCCGGCCCGTCCCCCAGTCCTGCACCGCCCTCCTTCGCCGGAGCGTCGCATCTGGACGGCCAAGGAGGCCGCCCGCTTCCTCGCGTACTGCCATCAGGCAGATCCCGAGATGGCCGACCTGTTCGAGGTGGTCATCGGCACCGGCATGCGCAAGGGCGAGGCCCTCGGCCTCCACTGGGACGACGTCCACCTCGACCAGGGCGTCTTCTACGTGCGCTGCACCCTCTCAGCCATCGACAACAACCGCCTCGTCATCACCACGCCGAAGACCCGATCGAGTCGCGGCTGGGTCGCCATCTCGCCCCGTGTCGCCACAGCTCTCCGGCACCGCGCGCAAACAATGCCTCGAACGCGCGGCGATCCTGACGATCCGTTCGCCGGACTCGTGTTCTGCCGACCCGACGGCCGTCCTCTCGGACCTCATCAGGTCCTGGACCGACTTCGCCGCCTCTCCGCCGAAGCCGGTGTCCCGAGGATCACGGTGCACGACCTGCGGCACCTGGCCGCCACCATCACCATCACTGCCGGCGTGCCACTCACCGTGGTCTCCAAGACGCTGCGGCACTCCACCCTGTCGACCACCGCCAACATCTACAGCCACCTCACCCAGCAGGCAGCCCGAGAAGCCGTCGACACCATCGACCACACGCTCACCGGAGCCGAGAAGGCCAGCCACCAAACGGGCCGTGCGGCATGGCTGCGACCACCACGCGACCACATCCACCGGCTCAGTGAGCTTGTCCGCCGACTCCGCTCCCCCGCGCCGCCGGCCTTCAGCGCTACGGCCGACCGGCCACGGAGTGGACGTGCGACCACATTGCGACCACCATGGCTCCGGACGCACGAAAGGCCGTCCTCTCATTAGTGAGAGAACGGCCTCCGACCTGCGTAAACGCTGGTCGGGACGACAGGATTTGAACCTGCGACCCCTTGACCCCCAGATCGATGGGTCGGGCCCATAATCGGGACATGTGGCGCTATTTGAGGGCGGGGAACGTGTATCAATGCGCGTGCCGTGCACCTGCGGGCAGCGGTGCTGGTCCCCAACTGGTCCCCAAGCAGTCGTCACCCCGAGGCGCCACTCGGCAGGTTCAAACGTCTTGGGTCGGCCCCGCACGCCCTGGGCTTCGGCCCGGTCCCCCAAGCCGAGTTGGACTCCCACCTACCCCAATTGTGACGCCGCTCACTCTGGCGGGCGACTTGAAGTCGTGATGCGACAGGCAGCGCGGGCCCGACCGGTCGTAGTGGTGGGGCCGTCCCGTCACTCGATCGGCGAAAGCCACGCCTGAGCCCTCGGGCGTACGACAGGCTGGTGCGGCACACATTTGGCGTCCCGAGGCAGGAGCTCACGAGCGTGTCCGCGAGCGTTGCAGCACATGACGAGGCACCCCTTCCCACGGCACGCGACGTTCCCCTCGGCCCTTTGGCAGGCATGGACGTACCGCTGTGGCAGGGAGCGAGCGGCTCGGTGCTCCACCTGTCGGCGGAGTGTGGGGCGTTCCGGGTGCCGCCGCAGCGGGCCGGCGTCAGCCTGCGCGTACCGGACCGCGGCAGCACGGCCGATGTGCCGGAGCCCGGGGGCTGCCGGCGTTGCCCCAACCCGTTTCCCGACTACTACACACAGGCCCGTCGTCTGATCTCGCGCATGGAAGAACTGGGCACGCTGGCCGCTCGGCTCGAATCCGGGCGCGACCTGGAGGCGTACTGCGACGTGCTCGCGTTCGGGAGGCACGGACCGGGATCGAGCGACCCGAAGGACGCCCACCGTCTGCTGCGCAAGCCGCTCGCGGCACTGGGCGCCGCCCGGGAGCGGCTGGCGCAACACCATGCTGACGCGTACCGCAGCGGGAAGGCCGAGGAAGAGCTGCTCCTGATCGGGACGGCAGCGCTCCTCGACTCGGACTTCCGTCGCCGCCGGCCTGGGAAGTTCCGGCTCCCCTGGCAGGAGACCTGGGAGGATATCTGCGAGGAAGCCCTGAACGCACGAGAGCTGCAGGATGCCTCGCCGGGCACGGCCCGCTATGACTACCAGTACGGATTCGACCGGTGGTGCGAGACTTGGCTCAAGGCACTGCTGCATCTCGCCCCTGCGGAGCAGCACAACCACTCCTCTCCCATCGCGGCACGATGGGCACGCGCCAATGACGCCTTGGAGCGTGCAATCAAGTGCGATCTTCAGGATGAGCCGTGGGTGACCAGGCTGGTCGATCAACTTCACAACACGGGTCGAGGAATGGTGACCGGCATCGCCGCTTCCATGGCCGATCCGGTGGTCGTGGCTTACGACGGGCGCGAGGCGATCGATCTGCCCTGGCCGGCCCAGTACCTCCTCTGGGCCCAACATCCAGGCGGCGTCCGAGAAGCCGGCCACAGCCGACACCGCCTGACCGCCCTCCCACGGCTCTTCACCCTCCTCGATGGTCTCTCGCGCCGCTCCCTGCGGGTGATCGCCGACACCGAGTGGCCCGACTCGCCGGCCGTCTACCAAGAGGCCATCGACAACGTCGCCAAGACCGCGTTCTCACCCGAGGCCCACTGCTGGTGGAATACCGACGCAGCCGGGCGGCTCCCCCACCTCCTGGCCGTGGCACGCGCTGACGCCGTCTCCGCACAACGACAGGCTCAGCGCTCCCAGGCCCCCTGGCGGTAGGCCACCGCACGTGCGGGCCCTCTGGTCGTCAGCTCATCGGCAAGGCGGACGTGAGCAGGTCTCGGGCAGCCTGGCTGTAGACGGCGGAGGGCTGGAGGAGCCCGAACGCCTTGCGGAACACGCCGAGCCCTCCCTGATCCCTGATCCTCTCGGCCCCGGGGTATCCCTCGCCTTCGACCCTGCCGCCGTCGAAGATCGAGAAGCCAGTGCGCCTGGGGAGTATCGGTCAAACCAACTTTTTTGAAGGGGCCCAGGTGTGCATCGCGTTCATCAGCCTGGAGTCGGCGTCGCGTTGGCCGGTTCTGGTGCTGTTTGTCAGAGACGGGTACCGCGACCGGGCGTGGCGACTGCCCGGAACCCACTGGCCTTCACAGCCTGCGGTTTTGGGCGGCCTGGACCTGTTGGCGGGGGGTACGTGGCTTGCGCTGGATCGGGGTACCCCGGTCGGCGCTGTGCATGGTGAGGGGCGTGCGCAGCGCCTGGCTTGTCTGCTCAATGGGTCAGGGGTGCCTGCTGATGCGGCTTCACGCAGGTCCCGGGGCGATGTGCCCCTCACGATGACGAGAACGGGAAGCCTCGAAGGTCTTGATCTTGAGTGCTACGACCCCTTTCACCTCGTGTACGCGGACCGGGCCGGGGCACGGGTGATGAGCTGGTCCGGGCAGATGCTGACGACGTACGAGCTCACGTCCGGGATGCATGCGGTCGCAGAGGACGGCCTGGTCGGCCTGGGAAGTCGCACCGAGGTGCCGTCGGTGGGGAGCGAGCGGTCGCTGGCTCGCGTTGAGCGTGCCCGCCGGCGTCTGGAGGCTGTGCCGCGCCCGGAACCCGTAACCGGTGGGACGGCCGCGGCCTGGGGTGCCTGGCTGGCTGTGGCCAGTGCAGACGCTGCACCTGCCGCCGGCTCCTCCCGCCTGGTGCAGGCGGGCGAGCTACGGCGGGGCAGGTGGTGGTCGACGACATCGGTCGCCCTGGTCGCGCTCGGTCGGGAGTCGGGGCCGCGTTTCGACTTCGATCCGGATCCGGTCGCGGGCGGGGCCTGGTACGAGGTCGCCATGGTGTGAGTCCGACGTCGTCCTCCGTCACGCGGACGCCGGTGTCTGGTCAGGGAAGCAGGCTCTGGCCGCGTGTGAGGCTGCTGATGCCAACGGCCAGCTGCGCGGCCGCCGTTGTCTTCTCGCGCAAGGCGTCGTCGGGAAGTGCGAGCAGCCATGACCGTGCGGCTTGTGCCCGCTCCTCGGGGACCCGCAGCACCGCGCGGTGGAATCCTGATGTACACGGCCCGCGGTTGGCGGGGTTGCCACGGAACGCTTTCAGTCCGATGCCTGCCGGCGGGGCAGGAAGCGAGATCTCGTTGGCTACCGGCAGTTCGAGTGCGACGCACTTGGCGAGCGGTGACCGACGGGGGAAGCTGCCCAGGGCGGCGGCCACGTGCACGGCGTGGGGGTCGACGTCGGTGCTGGCCCAGCTCATGTTGGACATGCCGCCGAATCGTCCGTTCACCTCGATGAGATGAAGCTGTCCGAGAGGGGAGACGGCAAAGTCGATCTGCCATGGTCCGGCGGGCCGGTAGGCGGCCGCGATGTCGCGAATGGCCATGCCCAGTGCGGAACTGGCCCGGTCGGGCAGTGTCGCCGGTGCGACCCGGATCCGGCGGCCGGGGTTGCAGCCGCTGTCGAGGGGGCCGAGGGAGGCCACGGGCCAGGCCGTGGTGTGGGTAGGCCCGGAGAACAGTTCGACACCGAACTCCTGGCCTGACACCGCCTGCTGAAAGAGGACTGGATAGGCAACCGCACGGGCAACACGCTGCAGGTCTTCCTCGTCGGTCACGTAGTACCGTCCGGCATGCGACTCGCTGCGGGCCTCTTTGACCAGGGCGGGCAGCCCGAGAACGGAAGCGTCGAGCAGACGGGATGGTTCCTCGCAGACTGCGCCGGCCGGGACCGGCCATCCGCGTCGCCCGGCGGTGCGGTGAAGCTCCACCTTGTCGGTCGCCAGCGCGGCGAACTCGGGTGAGTGGACCGGAAAGTGCCTGCCTGCGGCGTTGTGGCCGCGAGCCACCCGCGCGTATACCGGGAGCATGCGTTCTTGGCCGATCAGCCCTGGGTTCGGGATGGCGATGTCGGCGTCGTAGTGGTCGAGGATCGAGCGCAGACCCCCGTCGGTCAGGTCGGCGGGGAGGATTCCGCAGACGATGTCCGGTCCGAGGAACGTCTCCAGTTCGGCGAAGCCGAGGACGACGACGTCGGCGCCGGCCCGCCGCAGCGGAGGGACGAGCCGGTCGGCTCGGAACTCACCCAGTACGACGACCCGCATGACCCGCCCTTTCACGATTCGACCATCGGCCACCGACCACGCCCGACGTGGTCATTTGGCCGCGTGGATCCAGGAATTCAAGGCATGCGTGCGCTCGGCATGCAACTCGCGCGGGTCCTTCGTCTCTGTGGCCCAGGCGACGTGGCCGTCGGGACGAACAAGGACCTCGGTAAGGCCCAAGAGGGCGTCCTCGTCGCCGTGCGCCCTGGCCGTCACAGCGCGTACCAGACGAGGCCTGACGGCAGAACTCGGCAGACAGGGGGACGCGTCCGGTACGTCGGCCAGGCTCAGCAGAAGCATCGTGCCGTCGTGCAGGAGGCTGTGGACGCTTGTGCGGCGGCCGTCGGCCGACAGGGTCAAGGGGATGTCCGGGATGCGCCGGCCTGTCAGGGCGTGGGCTGTGGGGTCCTGTGGAGGGTAGGCAGTATCGAGCGCGGAGAGCAGCCCGGCGAGGTACTGGTTGACCTGATCCAAACCGAGGAGGGTATCGAGGAGCTCACACAGACGCCGGGCGGGCCGGCGATACTGCTCGACCTGGGGCAGTTCGACGAGGAGTGCCTGTGCTTCGGTGCGGGCGGTGACCTCCTCGCCTACCCGATGTCGTTCGCTGTGGTAGGTGTCCAGCAGCCCCGGTGCCGCCCAGCCCTGGACTTCCGCGGCCAATTTCCATCCGAGGTTCATCGCGTCCTGGAGACCGGTGTTCAGGCCCTGGGCGCCGACCGGGAAGTGGATGTGCGCGGCGTCCCCGGCCAGGAGCAGACGGCCGGAGCGATAGCGCTCCGCGAGCCGGGTTGCGTTGCCGAACCGTGAGAGCCAGCGCGGCCGCGCCACCCCACAGTCAGTGCCGCACGCGCGCAGCAGGGCCGTACGGAACTCTTCGAGCGTGACCGGTTCGGCGGACGGGGTCCTCATGCGTGCCGGGTCCATGACCACGAACCGGGTCAGGCCGTGTTCGAGCCGCGAGACGAGGACGCCGTGGCGCCTGGGTCGTTGGAGATCGCTGTGATCGGCATCGGCGAAGTCACCGACCATGGCGGTGAACGTCTCCTCCGTTCCGGGGAAGGCGATGCCGGCAGCCCGGCGGACCAGGCTGCGGGCGCCGTCGCATCCCACTGCGAACTCGGCCCGGACCGTCGTATGCCCGTCAGGGCCCGTCACGCCTGCGCTGACGCCCGCAGCGTCCTGCCACAGGTCGGTCACCGTGTGCCCGCGGCGGATCTGGGCGCCCAGTTCAACAGCCCGTTGTTCCAGGAGTGCTTCGGTGCGGGCCTGGCTCAGGAGCAGGGCATGGGGATGCGCCGAGTTCAAGACGGAGAAGTCGAGCGGGGTGGTGAGCGGGGCGGCGAATTGCCATCCGGGAACGGTCCTGCCCAGGGCCAGGAAGCGGTCCGCCAGTCCACGCTGGTCGAGGATCTCAAGGCTGCGCGGGTGGAGATTGAGGGCGCGGGAGTTGGCCTGCCGTTCGCATCGGCGTTCCAGGACGAGGGTCCGTACGCCGGCCAGTGCCAGTTCGGCAGCGAGCAGCAGGCCCGTGGGTCCGGCGCCGACGACCAGCACGTCAGTGTCCCTGTGCACGAGGTTCTCCTGGAGGGAGCTTGCGGGCGAGTGTGAGCCCGTCCGCGACCGGCAGGATCAGTGACTCGACGCGAGGGTCGGCGCGGACGCGTGCGTTGAACTCGCGGACGGCCAGCGTCGTGCCGGTGGCATCGGGGAGGTGGATGCGGCCTTGCTGCAGCACGTTGTCGGCAAGGAGGAGACCGCCTGGTCGCACCCGTGGTACGAGCTCCTCCCAGTACCGGCAGTACTGGGGCTTGTCGGCATCGAGGAAGACGAGGTCGATGTCGCTGGACAAGGGGAGACCGGCGATGGTCTGGAGAGCGGGGCCGAGCCGGAGATCGATCAGGTGATCGACTCCGGCTTCCTGCCATGCCTCGCGGGCGATGGCAGTCCATTCGGTGGAGATGTCGCAGGTGATGAGCGTTCCGCCCGGTGCCAGCGCGCCGGCGAGCGCGAGGGCGGAGTAGCCGGTGAAAGTGCCCACCTCGACGATCTTGCGCGCATTCGCCAGCCGCGCCAGTAGCGCGAGCAGCACCGCCTGTTCGTGCGGGACCTGCATCACCGACGGCGAACCGAGAGCCCGTGTCCGTGTGATCAGCCGCTGCTGGACTTCCGAAGGCGGCTCCGCCTGCTCCAGGAGATAGACGTACAGGTCGCGAGTGATCGGAGCGCCTTTGACGCCGTCGAAGGATGAGTTGTTCACCGGATCCCTCCCGTCCGACGTGCGGCGAGGGCCGCAGCCGCTGTCGGCCGCGCCCGCCGGGTACTCCTGCGGGCATCCTCGAGTGCGGCGAGCATCGTGGCGAACTTGGCCTCCGTCTCGGCAAGTTCCGACTCCGGACGGGAGGCGCGGACGATCCCGGCTCCCGCGTGCAGGCGCAGCCCGTCCGCATCCAGTTCGCCGCACCGCAGGGAGATCACCCAGTGACCGTCGCCGGTTTTGTCCATCCAGCCGACCAGGCCGGAGAAGTAGCGCCGGGGCACCGCTTCCAGCGTCCGGATGAGAGCGGCGGCTGCGGGTGTGGGGGTACCGCACACGGCGGGCGTCGGGTGGAGGGCGCAGGCGAGCGTGAGCGCGGAGGGAGCGGGGTGGCGCAATCGGGCGTGAATGGGGGTGGTCAAGTGCCACAGGCGGCCGGTGGCGTGGAGCCGGGGCCGGGCGGGGATGTCCAGCGACTGGCACCAGGGGCGCAGTCTGCGGCCGAGGTCGTCCACGACGTGCCGGTGCTCGGCCTGGTCCTTGCCCGACCGCAGCAGCGCCATCGCCCGGGCGTGGTCGACCACGGGGTCCTGGTGGCGGGCAGCGGTCCCGGCCAGTGGCCGCAAGGTGAGGAGGTCGCCGGTACGCCGCAGCAGTGTCTCCGGTGTCGCCCCCAGGAGCATCGGTGGCGGGCCGTGCAAACCGGTTGTCGGCAGGGTCACCGCGAAGAGGCGGGCGGCGGTCTCGCGGCGGGCGAGGGCCGTGATGAGTGCCGGCACCAGGGCCCGCTGGTCGGCTGCGTTGCCGACTGCGTTAAGGGGGGCATACAGGGAGCGCGCCAAGACCGCTTTGGAGATCGTCCCGGCTTCGATCTCGGCCAGAACAGCACGCACGGCGGCACGGTAGGCCGAGGGCTGCGGCTCCGGCTTCGGCGTCGTCAGCCACGCAGAGTGCCAGGCGTTCGGCTCATGCCCGTCTGGGACTGCCTCGGCGTACGACAGAGAACCCACGAAGGCGGCCCGTTCCGCCGGCGAATGCCGGTGATGTTCCATGCGCGTCAGCCAAAGGTGCGCGGGGGCGGCTTCATCGAAGGGCAGGGCGCCCACGACCGCGGTGCCTGCAGGGCTCTGCCGCAAGGCCGATTCCGCTGCTTCGGCCAGAGCGGTGAACTGACCGGCCCCTGCCTGCACGGGCAAGGCATCACCCCCGGGGGAAGTGAGGGTGAGCCTGGGCGTCGACAGCAGCCAGCCGACACCTGAGGTGGCCCCGATGTCCGGGTGTGAGGGCATGCGGTGAGTACCTCCCAAGGTGCTGCGGGTGCTGCGGGTCAGCCGTGCAGGGCGGCGCCGCCGTCCACATAGAGGCTGTGCAGGGTGATGTGCCGGGCCTGCTCGGAGGCGAGGAACAGGACTGCGGCGGCGATGTCCTCGGGTTTGGCGAGGCGGCCCAGGGGGATGCCGACACGGAAGGCCGAAGGGTCGCCGTGCAGGACGGCGTCCAGGGCTGATTGGTCGGGGGCCATGCGGCGCAGCATCGGTGTGTCGGTGGAGCCGGGACAGACCACGTTGCACCGGATCCCCAGGGGTGCGACCTCCAGGCCGAGGCCCAGGGTGAGAGAGACGGCTGCCGCCTTGGAAGCGGCATAGGCGGCCATACCGGCGCGCGGGGTGCCGGCGCTGTTGGACGCCACGGTGATGATGCTCCCGCGCCGGTGCGGTGTCATGCGGCGTGCCACTGCCGTGGACCATACGAGCACCCCCGTCGTGTTGACGGCCAGCAACTCTTGCCACGCCGTGTCCTTGAGGGAGTTCAGAGGCCCTGTGTGCAGGACGCCCGCGACGTTCACCAGCAGCCCGACGGGCCCGTGCGCGGCCTCCACCTGGTCAAGGATCCGCTCGGCTGCCGCCGCGTCAGCGACGTCCGCCGTGTGCCACGTCATGCGGGAGGCGGCACCAGGCTCCGGCCCGGACATGGGGCCTGCGACTGCCGGATGGGTGATGTCCACGGCAGCAACCGCCGCTCCCTCGTTGACCAGATGCACGACCACCTGGCTCCCGATGCCGCCCGCAGCACCGGTCACGACCGCGGTGATGCCACGCAGACCCGTCAGGCGCATGACGGGCTCCCGTGCGCCCGGTACGCGCCGTGGGAGTCGGCCGCCGGGTACGAGCAGAATCCGCTGGCGATCTCGCTGTGGCCGAAGACCTGCGAGCACCTTGTATCGGGAGTGATGGATGTCGTTGCCTCGAATAGGCCCCTACGAACTGCCCGACGCACGCTGTCTCACTCTCAATCGTGTCGAATGGGCGCCCGATCCCACGAGAACGGCGTTGCTGGTGCACGACATGCAGAACTATTTCCTGCGTCCCTTCACTCCCCCCGGCCCCTTGGATGCGGTGACCGCCAACGTCCGTCGGCTGCTCATCGCATGCCGCACCGCCCGAATCCCCGTGCTCTACACGACCCAGCCGCCATGGCAGTCGCTCGCCGCACGCGGCCTCCTGAGTGACTTCTGGGGGCCGGGCTTGGGAGGAAGGCCCGACGACGACCGGATCGCAGGTCCCCTCGCACCCGCCGACGGCGACACCGTCATCACCAAGCACCGCTACAGCGCGTTCCACGGCACCGCGCTGCGTGCTCTGCTCGAGGACCAAGGCCGCGACCACCTACTCATCACCGGGGTATACGCACACCTGGGCTGCATGCTGACGGCAGCTGACGCCTTCGCCAACGGCATCCGTCCCTTCCTCATCGCCGACGCCACGGCCGACTTCGACCACGAACGGCATTGGCAGGCCCTGCGATACGTGGGCCAGTCCTGCGGCATGGTGACCCTGACCGACGACGTGCTCGCCTCGACCCCGAGCACCACGCGGTGACCTTCGGACCGCCCTGTATTCCGGCCCTCCGCCTGTTCAGGCGCACAGGTCCGTGATCAGCTTGCGCACACGCCCGACGGTCACCGGCATGACCCCGTGGATCAGCTGCGCCCCGTACACGAGGGTGGTGCCAGCCGGTGGCCGGCAGACCCAGCGGGTGGAGTCGATGGCACCGAGGTCGACGGGGCCCGACCGAGCGGTGACCTCGTGCACGAACCGCGTGCCGGGCGCGAACGCGCCGCCAGGGCCGGCACGGCGATCGCTCCACAGTTCCTCACAGGCACTGGTGTCGAGGTAGAACTCGCCTCCCTCTTCGGCGTCCTGCAGGTTGAACACCACGCGGGCCAGGAGTACGGGACGCGCGTCGGGGTCACCCATGCCGTGGACGTGCGAGCGGATCCTGTCTCCGGGCTTGAGGTCGTGGTAGAGCCACGGGGCGACGGAGGCGGCAGACGGGAAGGCGCGGCGGATGACGGGCATGGCTCGCTCGATCGCGCCGTCAAGGATCTCCTGCGCCGCCTCGGGGGGCGTCAGACCCTCGGCCGGCCTGGCGGGCACCCAGCCGGTGGCGGCCAGCTGGTCGTCCACGATCTTGGTGACCTGCGTGGTCTCCTCAGGGGTGAGAAAGTTCTCGATCGTCTGCACGGCCAAGGTCTCAGAGGTATTAATCACTTCTCGGTTCCTTTCGCAGCGCATTCCGCCCGTTCATTGGAGGGCGGCGGACTGCAGAAGCCAAGACCGTCGGCCAGCAACGTCGAGGGACCACCAGGCGCATGCGACGCGCACACCGGCGCACGAACTGCAGTCGTGCGCTGGGGCGTAGAGGCCCCGTCCACCACAACAGTGCAGGTCCGTCCAGCTCACTTCGATGTCCCGGTGGCCCCGGTGGCCCCGGTGGCCCCGGTGGCCCCGGTGCGGGAACGAGACCGGCACCAAGCTCGTCACATTGCTCCCAGCCCTCAATCCCGCTGAGAACACGCAGCCGCCGCCCCTGCACACGTACGTGAGCCGGTTGCCGCCGTGTCAGGTCCACGCCTTCTCGATCAACGGCCATGCGCCCCGCACGCTCCCTCGTGCTCCTGAGCCTCGCTCCCACGGACTTGGCATGGGGGACGTGATGCACTGGGATCCGGTGTACGCACAGCACTCCGTTCGGCACAACCGCTACCAGAAGGAGTGAGTCATCGCGTGATCCACATGACCGAGACACTGGCCGTGCACACGGTCGAGGCCTTCCTAGACCGCGAGGAGATCTCCCAGCTCACCAAGCTCCTGGACGGACACCTCACGACAGCCAGGTGGACTCCGGCGCGGCCCAGCGACGGCATCACCCCACCCGGGGAAATCCAGGAGATCCTGGCCACCGCCCTGCAGCGGGCCCTCCCCGCCATCCGCCGCACCTTCCCGTCGGCCGCCGGCGCGACCCCCTGGGACTACCACGACCTCGGCCCCGGCGACCGGATCGACCCGCACCTGCACGGCGTCGGCGACCCCGACGAGCGACCACAGCGTGTCGCACGCGTGGCCTTCCACCTTCAGGAAGCAGACCTCGGCGGCGAGTTCTACGTCGACACCAGCTCCTCCGACGCCCTGTGGACCGGCCGCACCGCCGGTGAGAGGAGCGCGTTCGCACCCGGCACCCGCTTTGCACACGAGATCTCCCACCACGCGGGACCGGAAGCCCTCGCCGCACTGCGGGGGGTCCCCCGCACCCGCTGGACCAGCGCACCATCCGCCGGAACCGCCATCGTGTACGGGGCGCAGCTCGTTCACGGGGTCGGAACCGTACGCGAGGGCCGGCTGCGGAAACTGATCACCAACCTACTGGATCAGCCTCCGCGCTAAGCGCACCCGGACCAGGCTGCGAAGGGACGGCCAAAGTCGGCTGCATTGGCTACCGCGCCATCGTCACTGTCCAACCGACAGGAGCCTGTCGACGGTCATGACCGCGCTCCCACTCCGCCCCGCCGAGTTGCTCGGCGGGGCGGCAGCTGCCGGACCCCGAGCAGCCAGGGGCTGTGGCGGGGGCCGGGCGTCGGCCTGGCCTTCCCGCTACTGCGTGGGAGTTGCACGGCATGCCGCGGACGAACGTTGAGCGTTGTTGACGCTCACAGGGCTTGATTGAAAGGCGAAGACCTTCGGTGTGGTGGGAGCTGCCCTCCGGGCCGTGGGCGGTGGCCGTGCGCGGCCGGCCACCCGAGCCCGGCCGCGCACCCCTTCTTCGAGTCCTCATACTCGGGTGAGGCGACCCTCCGCCTGGCCGCCGCCCCCGTACCCGGCCCTGGTCTCCACGTACCGTGCGCTGGTGACGCGAGTACCTCCCTGCGCACACTCCGGCGAGCTGAGGCTGAAGGTCGTGCTGCCGTGTTCGTCCCCGGTGCCCCAGGTCAGCTTTCCCGGCGTGAACGTGGACGGGAGGGTGTCGGACTCACCGAGGACCCACGCGTTGTCGCCGCCCAGGACAACCCTGCGATCAGCTGCGCCGCCACCCGGACTGACGGTAACGGTGCCGCTGTAGCTGGCGGACGCGTCGACGTCCCTCCAGTCGCCGATGGAACCGCCGCAGGCCGGCGCGGCATGCGCAGCGGCTGGCGCCAGGATGCCGGCACTCGCGAGACCCGCCAGAGTGAGCGCGGAGGCGGAGAGAAGAGCGGTCAGGTGCTTCGCGATGTTTCCCTTCGAGACGTGCGAAAGCTCCTACAGGTAACGCATATCGATGCAAACGGTCACGGTTAGTGATCTCCCTCCTGGCCTGCCGGTGGCGATGGGTGGGGTCGGCATGCCGAAAACACGACCTAGCGGAACCTGATCCGCCGAACACCCCGCTCTCCTTCTCAGCTTGCCTTGGCCGGACATCAGGGGCGAAGAGCGAACGTCGTAAGGGCTGTTGCCGATGCCAGGACGGCGCCGATGATCACTTGTGCGGGAGAGTGCTCGCGCAGGGTGACGCGGGACCAGCCCATGAGCACCACCAGCGGGCCGCACAGCAACCACCACGGCCCCAGGGCCAAGGTCAGGACCGTCGCCGTTCCGGCGCAAGCGGCGGTGTGCACGCTCACCTTCCACACGGTGGTGACGGCGAAGATCGCGACCGATGTGACCACCGCGGCCAGCACCGCGGTCGCCATCTCACGAGGGCCGTCGAGCGCGATCAGCAGTATCAGCCCCGCGGTAGCCGATGCCATGGCGACCGGCAGGACGAGGAGGCGCTGTCGCCGCTGCGGTACGGACAGATCGCTCCAAGCGCCACGCCGGACGCCCCGACGTACAACGATCTGCGGGGCGGCCGCGCAGAACAGTACGGTCACCCCGGCCCAACCCGCTCCCATAGCCCCGTGCCCGAACCATCCCAAGCCCACGAGCCCGGCCGTGAAGACGGGGGTGGGAGCCAGCAGTGCGGAGACGCCGATGGCGGCGCGCCTGCGGGCGTCGAGCGCCGTGTCCACCGGGGACGCGTGAGCGAGCCTCCGCACGGGCAGAGCCGCGTAGTCGCGGCTGGGGAGGCCCGAAGGGGCGGATGTGCCCGCGAAATCGCTGTTCTTCACGGTGTTGGTCGCCCCTTCATGAGGGCGCCCGGCGCGGGGGGCATCAGTACGGCGAGCCTGGTGGCGCTGCCGTTCCCGGGGAAGCGGCGTCGGTTTCGGACCGCGAACGAAGTCATGCCGACGGCTGCCATGGCGAGCGCCCAGCACAGTCCCATGGCGAGGTAAGACCAGGGCAGCACGCCGAGGCGTGCAGCGGTGGCGGCGGACTGCATCGCACCGTAGGTCGGCAGAAAGCGCAGCACAGGACTACCGGCCGCCGGATTGGCGATCGGGTTCTGCAACCCCACATCGAGGAAGCTGACCATGATGATCAGGAACATTCCGGCGAGTTCGCTGCGCAGGACGGCGGCGAGCATGACGCCGGCGCCGCCGTAGATCAGCGCACCGACGAACAATGCGCCAGCAAGCAGCCCCAGTTGTTCGGGCTGCCAGAACAACCGGATCCAGAAGGTGGCGTAGAGGGCGACGGGGGCTGCGGTAAGGAGCAGCGTGGCGTACTTGGCCAGTACCAGGCACAGCTGCGGATAGCCGGCCATCACCAGGCGGCGGTCGAAGTCCGCGGACTGGGAGGTGGCGAGGAACATCATGAAGCCGATGATCAACGCGAGGGTGTGCATCGCTCCCGTGAGCTGGATGAGAATGTTGCCCTCGACGGTGATCGTCCGATCGGCCGCACGCAGGAAGAACGGCACGGGTGCCTTGGCGCTCACGGTGTAGGCGAGTGTGAGCCATACAGGAATGAAGAACACCACCAAGACCAGTGCCAGGCGGTTGCGCAACTGCTCAAGGACGGCGAAGCGCACCGCTGTGCCGAAACACAGCCATGCCCGGCTCATTCGCCACCAGCCCGGACGCCGACAGCCTCGCGCTGCGCCAGCTTCAACACTCCGCCGTCCAGCTGGTAGACGGCATCCAGACGTTCAGTGTCATAGGCCAAGTGGGAGACCACCAGGACCGAACGGCCGCGATCTGTCAACGAACTGGCCACTTCCCAGAAGCGCAAGTACATCTCCCAGTCGAAGCCCTGGTAGGGCTCGTCCAAGAGCAGCACCTGCGGATCGTGCATCAGAGCGAGCGTCAGATTCAGCTTCTGTCTGGTTCCGCCGCTCAGCGTTCCCAGGCGGGCATGGCGGTAGTCGGCGAAGTTCAGCATTTCCAGCAGTTCCAGCGCCCGGTCGAGGCTGTCCAGGCCGTAGGCGACCTGGAAGTAGCGCAGATGCTGGTCGACGGTTAAGGCCTCATGCAGAACGGTCTGCTGCGGGCAGTAACCCACCCGTCCCCAGCGTTCCACCGTCCCGCCGTCCATTGCCAGATCGCCCATGAGGATCCGTAGCAGGGTGCTCTTCCCCGCCCCGTTCTCCCCGACGATCCCCACCAGCCGACCGGCTGCCAGATCCAGACTCACACCGCACAGCACAGAGCGCCGCCGATAACGCTTGTGAACGTCACGCACCCGCAGGAGGAGATCATCCACCGGCATCGTTTACCCCCCATGAAGAAGTCATACCGGCTGTAACGAACGGGCCAGCCGAACGTAGCGGTGGAGTGCCCGCCGCCGGGTGGCACCACCACCTGCTGCGGTGCGATAAGGGCCGACCCGTAGCGGTCGCGTCGCCAGCGCGCCAGGCCGACACCGCTGACTCGGCGCGGAATGCGGTGTGTGCTGGCGCGGTACCGGAGTAGCACCGAGATTGATCACGCTCTCTGAGGCTGGTCCGGAGAGACTGGCCGTCCTTCCGGTCGTCGTCTCCGTTGGTGGGGCGACGCGTGCACTGGTTGGGCCCGCCACGGCGGGCCGGTGCAGACCTCGGTTCCGATTCCCGCCCGGTGTCGGGGCTGCGTCAGCTGCCCGCCCGGGGCACACGAACGTCCTGATCTTCGATCGGTCAGGGCTTTCGTGCCGTGAGCGCGGTGTTCCGTACGGACCGGCCGGGGTGATGGACTGGTGGGGCTACCGGACCGGAGGGCCCAACCACGGTGAGCCGGTCCGGCAGCTGGTCCCCAAGGGGCGCCACCTGGCCCTCCAGCTCGCCTGCGGACACAGGCCACCAGGGGTTGGACCTCATGCCCTTCCGGCCGCCCAGCGCCGACCGCTGGCTTTAGCAGCCTGCCAATCACCGGGCTGCTGTCCGTGCCCAGGGTGTCGGCGGTTTGAGGTCGTCGGCCCCGGTGCGCCGCGTCATGGACGCGGCCTTGATCTCGGCTGTCCGGGGTGGCCTGATGACCCGGGGAGCCTTGACGGTCACGGCCCGGAACCGTGGGGGCCTGGATGGAGTGCGGTGCGGACGTGCTGGTGGTGGGGGCTGGTGTGCTGGGCCGGTCGATGGCGGCTGGGGCGCGGGCACGTACATGCTCCTCAACGCCGTGTCCTCGCGCCTCGACGACGCGCCGTTCACCGCGATCACCGCTGTGGCAAACGAATTCGCTCTGGCCTGCCACGAGACCGACCCGGCCGGGATCCCGGGCTACCGGCCGCTGGACAACGACCGCTGCGCGCCCTGTACCTGCCCGGCGAGCGGTTCCTGGACGCACGAGCCTTGCTGGCCACCCTCGACTCCTTCCCCCACCTGGTCCGCACCAGCCCCGGCACCCTCACCACGGACCCGGCCGGCCGGTACCGCCTCAACACGCCAGGAGGGGACTTCACCGCACCGCGCGTGCTGGTCTGCGCCGGGACTTGGACCACCCGCCTGCTCACCGACCTGGACCCGGACCTGCCCGTCGTCCCCGTCCTGGCCGCGGCCGGCACCGCTCTCACCGTCGCCGCCCCGCAGCCCCTGCCCGCCGTGATCCGCACACCCAACCGCGCCTACGCCTGCGGCCTGCGCGCCGTTCCCCAGGCAGACGGCGCCTGGTAAGTCGGTGCAACCGCCCACCCCGCCCTGACACCCGCCACCGCGTCCACTCCCGGAGCCTTGCGCTCACTCCTCGACGCCGCCCTAACGCAACTCCACCACGGCCTGACCACGATGCCGCTGGCTGCGTTGCACCACGGCAACCGGCCCGTGGGCCTCGACGGGCACCCCGTCATCGGCCGTCGCCGGCGCGCAGGTAGACCGACGGCATGTATCTCCCTGAATGACGGACGAGACAACCACTTCATCTGATGACAGGCTCGTCGGGCAGCATTCACCCGTCCAGGGGCCCCGTCAGATCCGAACGACGAGACGCTTTGAGGGGGCGCAGGATCTGCGTTTGATCCCTGCCGCAGCCACAAGGCGGGGTGTTGGTGTGGTGGCGCGTCCCAGGCTCAAGGACGTACGGGCGAGCCCCGGACCCCGACCTGCTCAAAGCCCTGGAACGCAGGTGATCCAGGCGAGGCAGCCTCACCTGGACCACGCGTGGCCAGGGCCAACAAGCGTCAGCGGGCCTGAGTGTGTGCTGGGTCGCGGGTGTTACCAGGCGATGACCACCAGGCCGGGGCCGCCCTTCATGCCGGGCTTGCCATCCTGCCCCGCGTATCCGGCGTAGCCCCCGCCGGGGTTGCCTCCGTCGCCGCCGCGTCCGCCTTCTCCGCCGCGACCCCCCTTCCCGCCCGCACCGGTGTTGGCCGGCACCGTGTAGGTGTCGCCGCCCGGAAGTGTGAGCGTGGCGGGGCTGGCCGAGGTCCCCCCGTCGCCGCCGTCTACGGGCTTTCCGCCCCCGGCGCCGGAGGTGCCATCAGTGTTCTGGCGGTTGTTCGGACGTGCAGGGTTTCCGCCCCCGTCTGCACCGGGCGCTCCCTGGCTGCCCTGCCGACCGTACCCCCCGGTCTGGTCCGCCCCCATACATTTCGTGGGGTTGGTACCGCCTTCGCCGCCGCGGCTGCCGCCGGACGGGCTTCCGCCTTGTGCTCCCTTCTCGCTGCTGCCGCCTCGCCCGCCACCCGCGCCCCCGGCACTGTGTCCGCCACTCCCGGCGTTAGCGACCCCGAAAGTAAACCGCTTCCAGTCAACCTTCCCGGTCAGGGCGGTACGGCTGCCGTCGTTGCCGTGTGTTCCGGCCCGTCCGGCCTCCCCGTTCCCACCGTCCCCGCCGAGGGCCAGGCCACCTGAGCCTCCGCTGGCCCCCGCGCCGCCGCGTCCGCCTTCTCCGGCCTGGCCAACGTCGATCATGAAGCCCCGCAGCACCGACGTCTTCATGGTGCACTGCTGGAATGCGCCGGCTCCGCCACCAGCGCCACCCGCGCCGGCCGCGCCTCCGGCTCCGCCGCCTCCGATGTCGTGGCTGCTGACTCCGCCGCCCCAAACGCCGCCTTCGCCGCCGCCACCTCCCGCGCCGCCGGCTCCGCCAGCACCGCTACCGCCCGCGCCCCACATGTACACGGTGAACGAAGTCACGCCGGGCGGGGCCGTCCACTTCTCCGACTGAGTAAAGACTTTGTGCCCGTGGGCAGCTTGCGCCTGAGGAGCGGGAGCAGCTCCGGCCGTTGCGTTCAGGGTGGCGAGCACGGACAGGGTCACTGTGGTCAATGCGGCACCACGTACTGACTTGGAAAACCTATTTTGATACGTCACGGCCTCATAACAACGGTTCCGGCCGAATGCACCGCCTCCGCGAGAAGAGTTACTTCGAAAGGGCGGCGCGGAGTCGGGCGGCTTGACTTCATACGGCGTTATCCGCGCTTCACCGGGCCTCGGCGGCCTGCCGGGCCAGCACACTCACCCCGGTCACGGCACCGGGCGCCCACCCAGGCGATCCGGGGCGGGCGCCGTTGGTGTGTGGGTCTCACATCTCGCTCGCGGCGGGTGCAAGCGTTCAAGGCCGAACCAGCCTTGAAGCTTCCACCGCCGAACCAAACACTCTGGATACCCACCGTGCCGAGGATGTCCATCATGGATCTCTTCGTTCGTTCCGCTCACACCAAATCCCGGCCATCGCGTGCGAATAGGTGGACCGTGCGACTGACGATGCCGGAAAATGCAGGGCAAGTTCGGGGGTGTGGTGGTGCCGTGCCGGTCACACCCCGGGCTCAGGAGGGCCGGCAGTGATGGTCAAGCGGGCATGACAAGTGGAGCGCGCCGCTGGCCGGCGCAGGTTTCCATCGAGAGCCGGGAAAGCGATCCGCGGCTGCTGGAGCGGCGAGCGGGAGCGACGCTCTTCCCGGAGCGACTGCTGGGGGCGGCGATCGTCAACACGGTGTGCAGGTCGGCCGGTCGCCTTCTGTACGTCACGGCGGTACCGGTGATCGACGCCCGGCAGCAAGTGGACTACTACCTGGGGTTACTCGGCGACCAGGTGCTGGAGCAGCGTGAGGCCGTTCAGCTCGTATCCGTCGGAGACGGCTCGTGCCGGTGGCTCAGTGAGAAGGTCCTGGACCCGGCGGACCCGGCGGCGGCACGAGTGCGCGCGCGGATCGTCGAGTTCCTGGACCGGGGGCGGCGCGACGGCGCAGACGTCCGCCTGAGCTACTTCGAGCCGTCCTTCGCGATGCAGCAGTTCGCACGCGCCCTCGGCGTGACACCCAGCCAGGCCGATGCCGCGCAGATCCCCCTGGGCACGAAGCACGCCGGCCGCCTGCTCTTCGCAGAGGCTGGGATCGAAGTCCCCCTCGGTACCCGTCTCTGCCGCAGCACGGAGCATCTTGCGAAGGAGATCGGGGGGTTGGTGCGCGCGGGACGGCTGAGTGTTCTCATCAAGCTCGACAGCACGGCCTACGCGGGCGCCTTCGGCCACGCCCTGCTGGACCTGAACGGCATCGGCACCGATCGCCTCGGCGGTACGGGGACACTAGTCGACCGCATTCGCGCCGCGCTGCCCCGATCGACCCTGTTCGATGCGCACACCACATGGGAGAACTTCGCCCGAGAGATCGAGGAGTCCGGTGCCATCGCCGAGGAGTGGATCGGAGCCGGCGCCGCCCACAGCCCCAGCTTCCAGGGGAGACTCACCAGTGACGGCACCGCCCAGACGGTCTCCACCCACGACCAGGTCTTCGACCCTGGCCGCCGCACCTTCACCGGCTGCCTCTTCCCCGCCGACGCCGCCTACCGGCACACCGTCATCGACTATGGACTGCGCATCGGCCAGGCTCTCCTCAAGCGCGGCCTGCGCGCGGGCGACTACGGCGTCGACTTCCTCGCCACACCCACCTCCACCGGATGGCGGCTTCTCGGCTGCGAAGTCAACCTCCGTGCCACCGCCACCAAGCACGCCTTCAGCATGGCCGCCGGACTGCTGGGCATCACGACGACCCCCGACGGACGGCTGATCAGCGATGCAGGGGAACGCGCCTACGAGTCGACGGACAGCATCACCAGCCCTCACTACGCGGGGCTGCGCCCCGTTCAACTGACCCGCGCAGTCACCGACTCCCCACTGCACTACGACCCCGTACGCAAGACCGGCGTCATCCTGCACATGATGAGCGCCCTCGTCGAGCACGGGAAGTTCGGCGCGGTGTGTATCGGCACGGACCGTGTTCATGCCCGTGCCCTGCTGCGAGACCTCCACAGCCTCGTCGACACCCTGGTGCCCGTGCCGGGGCACGCCGGTCAGGCCGGTGAAACCGGTCGATGACCTTCAGCGTTGCGCCTCGCCGCCGGGTAGCAGGGCTTGTGGGTAGTGGAGCCTTGCCACGTGGGGGTGCCCACGGAACCAGCCCTTCAACTCGTTCTCCCCGAACTGAGCGAAGTACGGGTTGTGCGGGTCGTCGCTGATTCCCCTCGCCTTCCCCGCCAGCTCGGACGGCAGCGCGACCGGCGCCAACCGGGCCTCCAGGCGCGGATTGTAGAAACCGATGACCGAGAAACGCTCCTGACCGGCGCGGGGCGCGACAACCCTGTGCGGCGTTGCCCTGACGTACCCGCCGGTGGCGACCTCGGACATCTCTCCGAAGTTGAGCACGAGCGCACCGGGCCGGGGCGGCACCTCCAGCCAGCCCCCCGCACCGTCACTGATCTGCAGGCCGCCGACCTCGTCCTGCAGGACGAAACCCATGAAACCGCGATCCTTGTGCACCCCCACCCCCTGCTCATGCCCAGGATGTGGACGCCCGAGATAGTGCACCAACTTCACCCGCACGTGGGCCTGCTCACCGAACCACGGATCGAACCGGTCCTCCGGCTGCCCCAGCCCACGGGCAAGGGCGCGCAACACCAGCCCGCCGAGACGATCGACTTCGGCCAGCCAACCGGTCACCACGGCACGCAGCTCAGGCAGCGCCGCCGGCCACTGATTGGGCCCGATCAACCTCCGCCAGGGCGGATCCGCCTCCGTCACGGGCTGCTCTGGACGTTCACGGGCCACGTCGAACACCTCCCGCCAGTCCCAGTGACCGCTGGTGACCTCCCGCCCCACAGGCGTGTAGCCGCGAAACCGAGGCGAGTGGACCTTGTCGACCGCGAGCCGTTCCACCTCGGGCAACGCGAAGAACGCATGCGCCATCTCGAAAACGGTGTCGATGCGGGCCTGGGGAACCTGATGTCCGACGAGATAGCAGGTGCCCACCTCATGGATCACCTCGCACAAATCGTCCACGAACGCCGGAGCAGACAGATCCAACACTGGCACTCGCATGCCCATCGCCCTCCCGTTTCCCTGCCTCGCCGCCTCAGCGACGCCGGCTCACACGCACAGCGCGTCAGGGGTTCCCGGGGCATACATTCCCCGACCAGGGATGAGAAAGACTTCGAATGGCCGCCCACTTGTTGACCGTTTGAACGTGGCTGGTGTGACTGTGATGGCGTCGGCCCGCCGGTACAGCCGCGCATCACCGGGTGAGCGCCAGACCGAACGAATCGGGTATCCGGCCTGATTCTCGATCACCTGGCTGTCGAGGAAGTCGAGGCCCCGTGGGGTGGCGACAACTACCATCTGCCAGCCCCGTTCCTGCGCCGCGGTGATGAGTTTGCCCACATCGCCGGCGATCCCGGCCGCGCATACGATGGCGTACACGTAGGGCTTGCGCTGCGGCTCAGGCACAGCGGTACTCCCAGTCGACGTCGACGGCTGAAGTGGTAGAGCTGGGGCAGCGTACGGCGGCGGCCCCGGGCAACTGCAGCCTCACCGAACTCCTCCGGCTCCACCTTTGCCACCTGCTCCCGCCGCACTGCCACTACGTCGCGTAACCCGTCGTGTCGCTCGGATCATCGCCCCTGGTCAGCGGAAATTGCCCATCAGAAGCAGCCTCGGCTGGGGGGAATCTGGGGGGAATGAAGCCCCGTTCGGGGGCAGCTGGGGAGAATCGGCTGCACAAGCGGGTAGCACGGCGAAAGGGCCGGAAAGACGGATCGCCGCAGGTCAGTGCCTCTCTCTGGTCGTTTTCCGCAGGTCAGCGGTGTGAGGGTGACGACTTCGGCGCAGCGCGGGATACCGCCCGGCTGCCTCCGCCGCCAAGGAGATCTTCTCATTCTCCGGAGGACGAAGCTTGGGCGACGTTCAGCACCGAAATCAGCAGGGCTGCGTCTTTGTCGCCAGCGTCTGCCGCACTGCGTAGGACCTTCCGGAGATAGGGCTGTTCGGCGGGGTCGGTCAGCACCTTCGCGAGTGCGATCGCCGCATTGGGGTCACCTGCTTCAGCGGCCGCCTTCCACTGCGCGGTGGCTTCCTCCTGGCGGTCGGTCTGGCATAGCACGTCGCCGAGCTGGAAGAGGGCTTCCTTGTGTCCTTCCGCTGCCGCCCGGCGGAAGAAGTCCTCGGCCTCGGTGAGGCGGTTCTGTCTCTTGAGAAGGAGGGCCAAGTTGTACAGGGCGCTGGTGATTCCGGCCTCGGCGGCTTCCCGGTAGAGCGGCTCGGCAAGGTCCGGACGATCGTCGTCCCGATGGAGGTTCGCCAGGTTGAAGCAGGCACGGGCATCACCAGTGTCGATCGCGCGCCGGTACCAGTGCGTTGCCTGCAGCAGATTTCCCTTCGCCTTAGCCGCGTTGGCCAGGCAGAACATCGCGTCTCCATCACCCGTCTCCGCGGCCTGCCGTAGCAAGGGTTCCGCCTCGGTCCACCGGTCCTCCGCAAGGAGCAGCATCCCCCAGTTGACCAGTCCGCTTGCGTCCCCGGCGGCGTACGCGCGCGCATACGCGGTCTTGGCCTCGTCAGCTCGCCCGAGCTCGTCCAGGAGCACTCCAAGGTTGTACTCGGCGTCAGCGGCGCCGGCCAGGGCGGCGCTGCGCAGACAGGTCTCGGCGCAGGCGTACTCGCCCCTGTCCTTCAAGAGCAGCCCGAGGTTGTTCCAAGCCTTCGCCTGCCCCCGTGCACCCGACTTCCGGTATGCCTCTTCGGCTTCTTCGTGGCGGCCTGTCTTGCACAGCAGGTTGCCGAGGTTCAGCAGGACCACTGCATCCTCAGGGTTCGCTTGGGTCCGGAACACGTGCTCGGCTTCTTCGTGCCGGCCCAGGTCGGCCAGTGTGACACCGAGGTTGTTCGCGGCCTCGTTGAGGCCGGCGTCGGCTAGTGATCGCCACAGGAACACGCCGATGGAAGGGGCATGAGTACTGGCATTGAGCGCCACCTTGAACATGTCGTCCAGATCGCCGGCCGCGCCAAGCGCCTGGAACCAGGTGAACGGGTGGACCGTGACGCCCTCCTCGTCGGCTGCTGCGGCCAGCTGGGGATGGGCCGTCCAGGCGTCCTCGCCCGCAGGCAGCAGCATGCTGCTGACGCCGAAGCGCACTTTGCCAGCCCAGGACAATGCGTCATCGGCCGGTTCGGGGCGCAGTACGGGACCGCCGCTGTCCGCGAGATAGGGCAGGTGGGCTTCGAGGAGCAGCGAGGTGGGCAACGGGCCTGCGAGGCCGACCCGGACGAGGTCGATACCGGCCCGGATCAGTGCCGCCCCCCGCGGCTGCCCGCCCGCCCGGTCGGCCAGCTTCAGTTCCTGCCACAGCCAGGGTCCAGCAGCCAGGCATTCGGCAACTCCGATGGCCGGGTCGACCCGCGCCGCCTGGACGACTCGTGAGTCCGGCGCCGCAGCTGCCCGCTGGCGCTCGGCCAGGCTCCAGCGCCGATCGAGCACAATGGTCTGCATCTGACGCAAGACGGGCGAGCCGTGCCAGTGTTCGTAGGCCGACGCGTCGAGCGTAGCCAAGACGATGGCCCTCGCGCGGCGCAATTCCCCGAGCCCGTGTGGCGTGAGGCAGCGGCCGTCCTCCAGGTAGCGGTGCAACTCGTCGAGCCACAAGACGCAGGGCCCAGCCGCAGCAACGATGCCTGGGACCAGCAATGGGACGTCGCCGGGCTGCATGGGGTGCACCAAGCGGTGGCCGGGCAGCTCCGCACATAAGGCTTCGTAGAGTGTGCGGGTCTTGCCCGCAACGGAATCACCCACGATCACGAGCGCTCCGCCTGACTCAGCCGCCGCTCGTATCCGATCTCGCACGACAGGATCGATGTCACGCGCTACATAGGGAGGAATGTCTCCGCTCTCGGGCACGGCGAGGCCAGCTTCGATCGGGCTGGTGTCCGCAACCCGAGGCCAGTTCAGCAGGGCAGCCAACGGCGCTTCTGGCTGGAACAGGGCGTCGATAGCCGGGTGTTGGTAGGAATGGGTGTTGAGCCAGTTCAGATCGTGGCAGTCCAATGGGAATGGGAAGCCGTCGCGGAGTCCATCGAACCAGTCCCACTCATTCGGGGTAAGACGGAGTGGTACGACGAGAGTCCAACGCGTGGGCTCGCCCTCAGCCGCTCGTGTCAGTGATCGCTCCACCTGACGGCGCTGGACCGGCTTCAGACGCCCCGTGAAGCTCTTCACCTGAAAGACATGGCGTCCGCCTCCCTGTAGTAGAAGGACGGCGTCCTCCCCTCGGTCACCGCCGGAACCATCAACATGCCTAAGGCCGGGATAGACCATGGCGAGGAGCATCGCCACGCCCTCTTCGAACGCCTGCCGTCCCCCGGCGAGCTCTTCCCAACGCGGCCGCACACCCATGGACCCAGTGTGCTGCGATCACGATGAGGCGCACTGCTGGATCGCAGGATTCACCGATGCAGTCCTTGCCCCTTGCGGGAGGATTCGTTGCACCGCCCCTCCTGGCCGCTGTCAGAGCCGTCGGGCAGACTCAACAGGGGGCGGCGACGCAGCAGGCGCGGAGCCGAGATGGGGGTGGGGCAATGACGGACGACGACACCTTCTATCGAGGGCCGCTCGGGGAAATGGCTCAGGCCGAGGCTGGCTCAGCGGGTGTGGATCCGGCGGACCTCTACTTGGCGGCAATCAGCTGGTGGTCTGCGGCCGTCGCGCCCGCGGTCTCGGTCAGTTCATGGCCGGACGCCCCGGTGACGGTCTGGACGTCTCTGGTGCGTTCTGACGTGTCCGAAAGCGACTTACTTCATCACCTCGTCCACCGCCTCCTCAACGGGCCCGGCCCGTTGGCAGTCCACCCCGACGTTACGGACCAGAAGCTGCTCAGCGCGGCCTCCCACGCCACCCGCCGAGCGGACAACGCCGGCGCAGGCACGCCCACCCTTCTCCTGACCGGTTCACCGTTCACATCAGGTCGCGGCGGCTCCAGAGTCAGCACGTCGCTGGAAGGGCACTTGCGACAGGCCTGGGACGGGCGACACACCCTGCCCACGCGGGGCATCGGACGCTACCGGGCAGCCAGGAGACCCGTTCCACCGCACGTCGGATCCCTGTGGGACTTGTCCGCAAGCGAATGGCGGGGCTTCCTTTCCACGGACGCCGCCACCTATTCGCGCGTCCTGCACTTCGCCCGGCGGCCAGCGCCTGCCCCACGCCCCAACCCGTCGTCGGGCAAATGGCGTGACGAACTGGCAACGGCGTACGGCTGGGCCTTCAACAACCGACCGATCCTGACCTACACCCCTCGCGCAAGGCGACAGTGGCACGTAATTCGCCAGGCCGAGTGCAGCTGGGATGCCTCCCTCCCCGAGCAGTACGCCGACTTCTTCATCCGGATCGGCGATCACGTCTCCCGAATCGCCGGAACGCTCGCGGCGACCGAACGCACCGCCATCCACAGCGCCCACATCGAGGCCGCCTGGTCACTCGCCCGCCGCGCCGTCCTGGACACCGCGCACCTCGCCGCCATGGACCGCAGCACGGTGGAGCCGGTCGTCAAGCACCTGGACGACGGGCTCTTCGGCATGGAAGCACTTGAGGGAGAAGCCCCGGCAATTCGCTCGAACACACCGGAATCCGAACCATGGCGGCCGTCCGGCAGAGGCATGCACAGGAATCGGCCGCAGCCCGGCAGCAGTGCCGTGCGCAAACTCAAGCAGTGGTACCAGGACCGCTGCCAGATGTGCGCCCAAGTCCTGGCCCTGCCCTCACCGCGCCATCGCTATAGCGAAGCGGCCCACATCCGGGCCAGAGAGGACAACGGACCCGACATCGTCGAGAACCTATTGTGCCTCTGCCCGACCTGCCACGTCCTCTTCGACGCGGGAGCACGGGTCCTGACCGACGACCTCACGATCATCGACACCGTGACGGGCCAGTCCGGGAAAAGGATCGAACTCCACCGGTGGCACTTCATCGACTCCCGGTTCGTTCGCCACCACCGTCAGCGCTGGGCTGGCAACGACCTGGCGCCGCTCGCAAGCGAGCCGTCGGCGCCACTCAAGCTCTGAGGCCCTCCACCGACGGCCATCGCTTCGCAACCTGGCCACGGAAAGACAGTGCGCCCTCTCTCTCGCCCCCACGACCAAGATCCGGGCCAGTTGCGGGCCAGCACCGGCCCACCGAAGGCAGATACCTTCATTTTGCCTGATCAGGAGCGGTGTGGCACGTGTACTACCAGCAGACGAAGAACTCCTGGTGATCTCCGAAAAAGCCCGTCCCCTTGGCGCGAAGACAAGGGAAAAGCGCAGGTCAAGGGGGCGCATGGGTCGTGGTGGTCGCGGGTGGTCGCACGAGAATGGAGGTGTCGACCTTTCCTCCGCCTTCTGGAGGCGATCCCTATGCGTACCACCGGCGAGCGCGGCCGCATCTACCGGAGGTGTGGCTGCCGCGACACATTGCGTCACCAATTCGGAGCACGCTGCCCGCACCTGTTCGCTGACGGTGATCATGGGACGTGGACCTTCGCGGTCGACGTCCCGGCACCGCGCCACCGCCGGACGACCGTCCGCCGTGGCGGATTCGGCAGCCACGAGGCGGCCGAGGGGGCGCTGCGGAGGTTCCTGGAGGGCGAGGCCGGCGGGTTCAACGCCGACCCGAACCAGAGCGTCGCCGCCTACCTGACCGCATGGCTGGCCGCGAAGGCGCTCGTGCTCAAGCCGACCACCATGGCGCGTTACCGGGACTACGTGCACAACGATCTCGCGCCCGCCTTCGGGACCCTGAAGCTGGACGAGCTGGGGCACCGTCACATCGCGGCGTTCGTCACCGGCGAGCTCACCGCAGGCCGCGGCAAGACCACCCTCTACCGCTGCCTGGCCACCCTCTCCAGCGCTCTCGGTGACGCGGTCCGCCAACATCGCCTCGCCCACAACCCCGCCAGTCCCCCGGCACTTCACCGGCCACCGTCGCCCGAGCGACGGATCTGGACCGCCGACGAGGCTGTCCGCTTCCTCCAGCACTGCCATCAGGTAGACCCGGAGATGGCTGACCTGTTCGAGTTCCTCATCGGCACCGGCATGCGCAAAGGAGAGGCCCTCGGTCTGCACTGGGACGACGTCCACCTGGCCGAGCGTGTCCTCTATGTACGTTGCACGCTCTCCGCGATCGACAACAACCACCTCGTCATCACCACGCCCAAGACCCGTACCAGTCGGAACTGGGTCGCCGTCTCACCCCGCGTCGCCACCGCACTCGAGCACCGGGCCCGGTCAAGGGCCCGCCGCCACAGCGACGCCAGCGATCCATTCACCGGGCTCGTCTTTTGCAGACCTGACGGCCGACGCCTGCGACCACACACCGTCCTCGACCGGCTCCGGCAACTCTCCAAAGAGGCTGGCGTACCGCGGGTGACGGTTCACGACCTGCGGCACCTGGCCGCCACGATCACCATCACCGCCGGCGTCCCCCTTACCGTCGTCTCCAAGACCCTGCGGCACTCCACCCTGTCGACCACCGCCAACATCTACAGCCACCTCACCCAACAAGCCGCCCGCGAAGCCGTCGACACCATCGACCACACCCTCACCCGGGTTCAGAAACGAAACGACCGACGGACCTGGCTGGATCGGCTGCGACCACCACGCGACCACATCCAGCACCTCCGCGAAGCCCTCAACCGGCTCCGCTCCCCCGCCCCGCCCGCGTTCAGCGCCATGGCGAACCAGCCCCGAAGCGGGCGTGCGACCACACTGCGACCACCAGCATTCCGGGCATGGAAAAGGCCGTCCTCTCATGTGTGAGAGAACGGCCTCCGACCTGCGTAAAGCATGGTCGGGACGACAGGATTTGAACCTGCGACCCCTTGACCCCCAGTCAAGTGCGCTACCAAGCTGCGCCACGTCCCGATGTGCTTCTGATCTGGGGTTTCCCCCGTCCCGGCGGCACATGCAGAACATTACCCCACGCAGAGGGGTGTGCATGCACCGGTAATCGGGGCGGGGCAGGATGAGGGGGTGAACGCACGGGATCGGGACGGTGAGGGGCGGGCGCGCAGTGCGCGGCCCAGGGACGGGCTGGGGCGGCCGCTGCCGTACGGGGCGCCCGGGGTGGAGCGGCAGCCCGAGGGGGTGGTGCGGTCGCCCGGCGAGACCGTGGCGCAGGCGCAGCGGCTGCTGGACGCCGGGATGCCGTTCCACGCGCACGAGGTGTTCGAGGACGCCTGGAAGTCCGGGCCCGGGGAGGCGGCCCCGTTGTGGCGCGGCCTCGCGCAGCTCGCGGTCGGGCTGACGCACGCCGCGCGCGGGAACGCGGTCGGCGGAGCGCGGCTGTTGCGGCGCGGGGCCGGTGCGCTGGCCGGGGCGGACACGGTGGCCGCGGGCCTCGCGTCGGCGTACGGGATCGACGTACCGGGGCTGATCCGCTGGGCCGGAGAGCTGGCCCGGCGTGTGGACGAGGGCGCGGCCGTCGAGGCGGCGGCCGAGGCCCCCAGGCTGGCGCTCTAGCGCGGGGGCCGGAGAGGTGTGCCGGGGCGCGGCTCCCCCGGCTCCCCCCGGCCCCCCGGGAGGTGCCCCCGGGTGCGTCATCGCAAGGCGGACGCGCTAGGAGGCGGCGGGCTGGAGGAGGTCCCAGCGGTTGCCGTACAGGTCCTCGAAGACCGCGACCGAGCCGTACGTCTCGTGGCGCGGCTCCTCCAGGAAGTGGACGCCCTCGGCGGTCATGCGGGCGTGGTCGGCCGCGAAGTCGGCGGTGTAGAGGAAGAAGCCGACCCGGCCGCCGGTCTGGTCGCCGACCCGGGAGCGCTGGGCGTCGTCCTTGGCGCGGGCCAGCAGCAGCGCGGTCTCCTTCGCGCCCGGCGGGCGGACGACGACCCAGCGGGAGCCGTCCGGGCGGGCGGTGTCCTCGGCGAGGTCGAAGCCGAGGGCGCGGGTGTAGAAGTCGATGGCCTCGTCGTAGTCGTTGACGACCAGGGCGGTGAGGGCGATGTGGGAGGGCATGACCCTATTGTGCGTCGAGGAGTACGACCTCCAGGGTGCGGGGGCCGTGGACGCCCTCCACCCGGTCGAGTTCGATGTCGCTGGTGGCGGAGGGGCCGGAGATCCAGGTCAGCGGGCGCGTCGCGTCGAGCAGCGGCAGGGCCTGCGGTACGGAGTCCACCACCTGGTCCGGGACGCGGACCACGCAGATGTGGTGGTCGGGGACGAGGGTGATGCGGCGGCGGCCCTGCGCCGGGCCGCCGTCGAGGACGATCGTGCCGGTCTCGGCGATGGCCAGGGCGCAGCCGGTCACCACACTGTCCACGGCGTCCAGTTCGTACGGGGTGGCGCCCGCGCGGTCGTGGACCCGGACCGGGTCGGCCGCGCTCAGCCAGTGCGGGGGCAGGCCGGGCGGGACGAGCACCGTCCGCGCGCCCCGCTCGGCCAGGAGCCGTGCGAGCAGGAGCGCGAGGCCGTCCTCGCGGGTGCGGTGGACCTTCGCCCGGTATTCGGCCAGGTTCGCGGCGAGGAGGCCGGCGGTCTCGGCCGGGGTGCGCAGGCCGTGGACCCGGAGGTAGTCCCGGGGGATCTCCGGGTCGGGGCCGGTCGGCTCCGCCACCGCCCGGCGGATGCGGCCCAGGATGCGGTCCCTGCTGCTCATCGGCCCGTGCCCCGCTCTCGCGCCCACCAGTCGCGGAAGGATTCCGCCGGGATGTCCGGCAGCTCGCGGCTGTCGGTCCACGCCCGCCCCGGCCCGGGCAGCCGACGCGGGCGAAACCGCCGGGCCCGGGTCAGCAGCCGCTCTCCCGCACGCAGCGCGCCCGGGTGGTCCAGCAGGAGGCGCGCCGCGCGCATGGCGTAGCGCTCGGCGGCGTGCCCGCGCGCGGGGCGGATGCGGACCCGGACGCCTTCGCGGGTCACCGGGCCGCCCTGGGCCACCCGTTCGCGCAGGTGCACGAGTACCTCGGGGATGTCGATGGCGACCGGGCAGACCTCGTAGCAGGCCCCGCACAGGGTGGAGGCGTAGGGCAGCGAGGCGTCGATCCCGCTTGCGGTGCCGCGCAGTTGGGGGCTGAGGATGGCGCCGATGGGGCCGGGGTAGACGGAGCCGTAGGCGTGGCCGCCGGCGCGTTCGTAGACGGGGCAGACGTTCAGGCAGGCGGAGCAGCGGATGCAGCGCAGGGCCTGGCGACCGACCTCGTCGGCGAGGGTGTCGGTGCGGCCGTTGTCGAGGAGGACGAGGTGGAAGGCGGTGGGGCCGTCGCCGTCGGTGGTGCCCGTCCACATGGTCGTGTACGGGTTCATCCGCTCGGCCGTGGAGGAGCGTGGCAGGGTCTGGAGGAAGATCTCCAGGTCGCGGAAGGTCGGCACCACCTTCTCGATGCCCACCACCGAGATGAGCGTCTCGGGCAGGGTCAGGCACATCCGCCCGTTGCCCTCGGACTCGAAGACGACCAGGGTGCCGGTCTCGGCGACCATGAAGTTGGCGCCGGACACGGCGACTTTGGCGCGCAGGAACTTCTCGCGCAGGTGGAGGCGGGCCGCCTCGGCCAGTTCGCGCGGGTCGTCGCCCAGCTCCTGCGGCGCCGGCCGCCCCCAACCGCCCATCTCCGCGCGGAAGATGTCGCGGATCTCGCCGCGGTTGCGGTGGATGGCCGGGACCAGGATGTGGGAGGGCCGGTCGTGGCCCAACTGCACGATCAGCTCGGCGAGATCGGTCTCGTATGCGGCGATCCCGGCGGCTTCGAGAGCTTCGTTGAGCCCGATCTCCTGGGTGGCCATGGACTTGACCTTGACCACCTCCCGCTCACCGGTGGCCAGGACCAGCCCGGTCACGATGCGGTTGGCCTCGTCGGCGTCGACGGCCCAGTGGACCGTGCCGCCCGCCGCGGTGACGGCCTCCTCCAACTGCACGAGGTACCGGTCGAGATGACGGAGCGTATGGTCCTTGACCGCCTTCCCGGCGGCGCGCAGCCGGTCCCAGTCCGCCAGCTCCGCGACGGCGCGGGCCCGCTTGTCCCGGATGGTGTGCGTGGCGCGGCGGAGGTTGGCGCGCAGTACCTCGTCCCGTACGGCCTCCCGCGCCGCCGCGGGGAAGGCCGGCATGCCCAGGTGGGTCCCCGTGGTCCCCGTGCTTCCCGTACTTCCCGTACTTCCCGTGTCCGTCATCGCAGCGGTTCCTCCTCGGTCGCCGCCAGGATCTCGGCGAGGTGCAGCGCCCGCAGCGGGGCTCCCGTCGATCCCGTCCGGCGCAGGATGCCGTCCAGGTGGGCGAGGCAGGAGTTGTCGGCCCCGCACAGCACGGAGGCGCCGGTGCCCGCCGCGTTGTCGATCTTGTCGGTGCCCATCGCGGCCGACACGTCCGGGTTCTTGACGGCGAAGGTCCCGCCGAAGCCGCAGCATTCCTCGGCCCCGGGCAGTTCGACCAGCTCCAGACCGCCCACCGCGGCCAGCAGCCGCCGCGGCCGGTCCCCGAGCCCGAGGCCGCGCAGGCCGTGGCAGGAGGGGTGGTAGGTGACGCGGTGCGGGAAGTACGCGCCGACGTCGATCACCCCGAGCACGTCGACCAGGAACTCGGTCAGCTCGTACACCCGCGGGGCGAGGTCCTCGGCCAGGGCGGTCAGTGCGCCGCCCTGCCCCTCGGCCTGCGCCCTGCGCCCCATGCGCGGGTAGTGCTCGCGGATCATCGCCGCGCAGGAGCCCGACGGGGTGACCACGTACGCGTACCCGGCGAAGGCCCCGGCGGTGCGCCGCAGCAGGGGCTGCGCCTCGTGCCGGTAGCCCGTGTTGTACTGCGGCTGCCCGCAGCAGCCCTGGGCCGCCGGGAAGTCCACCTCCACCCCGAGGCGCTCCAGCAGACGTACGACGGCGACGCCGGTCCGCGGGTACAGCGCGTCGTTGACGCAGGTGACGAACAGGGCGACGCGCATGACGGGCACAATAGCGCCGTGAAGAAGTTCTCAGTGATCGGCATAGGCGCGGGCGACCCGGACCACCTGACCCTCCAGGCGGTCAAGGCGATCGGCGCGGCGGACGCATTCCTCATTTTGGAGAAGGGTGAGGAGAAGGCGGATCTGACCGGGCTGCGGCGCGCGATGCTCGACGCGCACGCCCGTCCCGGCCACCGGCTGGTGGAGGGCCGCGACCCGGACCGGGACCGGACCCCGGACGACTACACCCCGACCGTGGACGGCTGGCGCAGCGCGCGGGCCGAGATCTTCGAGCGGTTCATCGCCGAGGACCTGGCCGAGGGCGAGACCGGGGCGTTCCTGGTCTGGGGCGACCCGTCCCTCTACGACTCCACGCTCGCGATCCTCGACGAGGTGCTGGAGCACGGCCGCGTCGCCTTCGAGCACGAGGTGGTGCCGGGCATCAGCAGCATTTCCTCGCTGCTGGCCCGGCACCGCACGAACCTGAACCGGGTCGGGCGCCCGGTCCAGATCACCACCGGCCGGCGGCTCGCGGCGGGCTGGCCGCAGGACGTGGACGACGTGGTGGTGATGCTGGACGCGCGGCACGCCTTCACCGCCCACCTCGACCAGGACCTCTACATCTACTGGGGGGCCTACGTCGGCACCCCGGACGAGATCCTGGTCTCGGGGAAGCTGGCGGAGGTCGCCGGCCGCATCGAGGAACTGCGCACCGAGGCCCGCGCCCGCAAGGGCTGGATCATGGACACGTACCTGCTCAGGCGCGGCTGACGTACTCCCCGAAGGCCGCGGCGAGGCGCTCGTACTCCTCGGCGCGGTTGTAGACCTGCGCGCAGATCCGGATCCCGCCGCCGCCCGGCCACGGCCAGATCAGCACCCGGATCCGCAGCCGCGCCGCGAGCTCCTCGCGCAGGGCGCGGGCGGTCGCGTGGGTCTCGGCGACGCCGGGCGGCAGCCGCAGGCTGCGCATGGCGAGCCCGTCGGTGTACGGGAGCGGGGTCAGCCCGGGGATCTCGGCGAGCAGGTCCGCGCCGTGGGCGGCCAGCGCGCTGTTGTGGGCCCGGACCTCGGCGGCGCCGAGCCGGTCGAGCAGGTCCAGGCCCTCGGGGGCGGCGAGCCAGCCGGTGTAGTCGGTGGTGGCGCGGTTCTCGACGGACCGCGGGAAGCCGTGCTCGTCCTCCCAGGAGGGTACGAGCGGCCGGATGCGGCCGCGCTGCTCCGGGGCGACGGCGAGGAGGGCGCTGCCGGGCGGGGCGTAGCCCCATTTGTGGAGGTTTCCGAACCAGAAGTCGGCGCCGCCGGCGAGCGGGTCGGCGAGCATGCCGGGGGCGTGGGCGCCGTCGACGACGGTGGTGATGCCCCGGTCGGCGAGGTCGGCGAGGAGCCGCGGGGAGGCGATGACCCGGGCGGTGGGCGAGCTGATGTGGTCGAGCACGGCGACCCGGGTCCTCGGGGTGAGTCCGGCCAGCACGGTTTCCCGTACGGCGTCCTCGTCGGGCAGGAGCGGGTCCAGGGCGACGGTGGTGACGGGCGCGCGGCGGGCGGCGGCCGCGACGACGGTGCCGTAGCCGTGGTCGGTGACCAGGATCTCGTCGCCGTCGGCGAGGGGGATGGCGTCGAGGGCGAGGTTGGCGCCTTCGGTGGCGTTGGCGATGAACGCGAGCCCGTCCGGGTCGGCGCCCAGCCGTGCGGCGATCCGCCCCCGGGCCTGCGCGAGCCGCTCCGGGACTCCGATGAAGAAGCTGTCGGGGTCGGCGTGCGCCTGCGCGCACAGCTCGGCCTGTATCTCCTGCACGGGCAGCGGTACGGCGCCGAAGGAGCCGTGGTTGAGGTGGGCGATGTCGGGATCGAGTCGGAACAGGGCCCGCCCGCCGGGGAATTCGGCCGGGTACCGGGCAGCAGCAGTGCGTAGGGACTCGCTCAAGTGGACCTCCGGGGATGCGGCGCGGTTGTCGCTGCGATCATCCCCTGTCGCCCGGCGCAAAGGCACGCCGGCAGTGCGCGAGCAGTTCCCGGACGGCGGGACCGCGGGTGTCCGCCCAGACCAGGGAGAGCAGGGCGGGGATCTCGACGTCGTCGAGGGTACGGGCGACGAGCCGGTCCGCGTAGTGCGCCGCCATCGAGGCGCTGAGCACGGCGACCCCGAGCCCGCGCGCGGCCAGGTCGGCGATGGCGTCGGCGGCGCTGGCCTCCAGGGCGATGGCGGGCTGGATGCCCTGCGCGGCGCAGGCCTGGTCGAAGACGGTACGCAGGCCCGTGCCCGGCGGCATGGACACGACGGGGTGCTCGCTCAGGTCTCGGAGGCCGACCCGCTGCCGCCGGGCCAGGGCATGCCCGGGCGGCACGGCCGCGACCAGGCGTTCGCTGATGATGGTCAGCGCCTCCAGCCCCTCGGGGGTGGTGGCCGCGCTGCCGATCAGGGCCAGGTCGACGGCGCCGGCCCGTACCGCGTGGACGAGCCGGTCGGAATTGTCCTCCAGCAGTGAGATCTCCACGCCGGGGTGCGCCCCGTGGAAGGCGGCGAGGGCGTCGAAGAGCGGGGTGACGGTGCAGCCGATGACCATCCCGACCGTGAGGCGGCCGCGGATCAGGTCGGTCACCTCCCCCACCGCCTGCCCGACGGCCCCGGCGGCGGCGAGCGCGGCCCGGGCGTGTTCCAGGGCGGCCTTCCCGGCCGTGGTGAGGGTGGCGGCGCGCCCCGAGCGGTCGAACAGCTCGGCGCCGAGCTCCCGTTCGAGCCGGCGGATCTGGGCGCTTACCCCGGACTGGCTGATGTGCACGCGCTCGGCGGCGCGGGTGAAGTTCCGCTCCTCGGCGACCGCGACGAAGTATTCGAGCTGCCTCAGATCCATGACTACAGATTCTAGCTGTGATCAGAACCAGCTGTTGGACTTCTGATCGTCTGGCCGCGAGGCTTGGAGCACGGAAGAAGCCGGAGACGCCGGCGGGAAGCACCGGGAGGAATCCATGTCGCAGTACGCGACGTACGAGAAGGCCATGCACCCCGAGGACATCACCCGCCTGTTCGTCGAGCGGTCCAACGCGGGCGACGCGGCCGGGGTCGCCGCCCTGTACGAGGAGGACGCGGTGATGGCCTACCCGCCGGGCGAGCTGACGGTGGGCCGGGAAGCGATCCGGGCGCTGTGGGAGGGGGTGCTGTCCCACCGCCCGCGCTTCGAGCAGGAGACCCCGCTCCCGACCCTGCTCAGCGACGGCATCGCCCTCACCTCCACCCCGCCGAACGACGGCGCGGGCGCCCGCGCCCAGGTCGTCCGGCGCCAGGCCGACGGCAGCTGGCTGCGCCTGCTGGACCAGCCGGAGTTCGCGACCGTCGCCGCTTCCGACCCGTCCGCCTAGGCGGACGGGGACCGCGGGCCGCGGGCCGCGGGCCGCCTCCGCAGGCGCCGGGTCCGCCGGCACACGGTCCGCGGCGGGCCCGGTCCGGCCTACTCCCGGCCGCTGGTGGCCGCGTGGTACTGGAGGTCCTGGACGTCCACCGTGCGGTCCACCGGGTACGGCAGCCGCACGCCCGCCCCCGGCTTCCCGTCGCGCAGTACGGCCGCCGAGCTGGTGCCCGTGCCCAGCGGGAGCAGCTCGCAGTGGAGGCCGGCCGGGGCCTGGTACGTGCCCTTGGCCGATCCGACGGCGGTGCGGACGCTCGCGGACCCGGTGAGGAAGCTGAGCACCTCCACCGTGTCCCGGGCCCGGGCGCTGCCCTTGCGCAGCGTCATCACCAGGGACTGGGACCCGGTCGGGTCGGCGGCGGCGAACTGGGTGCGGGCGGTGAGGTAGAGGGTGTCGCGGACGATCTTCGGCCAGGCGCCCGTCTTGAACCTGGTCAGGTAGTACGAGGTCAGGTCCAGGTAGGCGTAGCCGTTGTGCAGGGAGGGCGCGAACTGGCTGCCCTCGGAGTAGTCGTTCCAGGTGGTCAGCTGCACCCAGTCGGCGCCGTCGTCGATGGCGCGCGTCCATGTGGTGCGCAGGGTGGCGGTGTTGCCCGCCTCGTCGTAGATGCCCTGGTTGGGCCGGGCGTCCTGGACCGACACGGGCTGCATCCAGATCTTGCCCATGCCGTGGGACCGCTGCACGTCGGCCTTGGCGCCCTCCTGGCCGACGTAACTGCGGCTTCCCCACTCGGAGAACCCGTAACTGATCGGGGCGAAGGCCGCGTTGTTGGCGTCGAACTGCAGGAAGAGCGGGACGAGCGCGGTGCGTATGCCGTGCCGGGACTGCAGGATGTCCATGACCTGGCTCCACCAGGCCGGGTTCTTCTCCTCGGCCTTGAAGGGGGAGACGACGAGCCGGCCGTCGGCGAGCCGGTGCGCGGCCGGGGCCTTGCCGAGCTCCGCGACGGCGTCGGCGAGCACCCCCGGGTCGTCGGTCTTCAGCGAGGTCATGTCCGGCATCAGCATGACCTTGAAGGCCGGGTCCACCGAACGGGCCGCCTCCATCAGGAGGTGGGAGCGGTCACGGTTCTGCCCGGAGAGGGAGAGCATGTCGAGGGTGAACCCGTCGATGCCCGCGGCGCGGGCGGTGCGCACCTCCTGCTGGAGGTTGGCCAGCTCCCAGCCGCCGCTCTTGGGCGGTACGGGCAGCGGCCGGTCGCGCAGCAGGCCGCCGTAACGCTGGTGCTTCCCGCTCTCTCCCCGGGGGTCGAGGTAGTTGCGGGTGTAGTAGTCGCCGTCCGCGCTCGCGTTGTCGAGGGAGAGCGGGTACGGGGTGAAGTAGTGGGCGAACACCAGCTTCTTGCCGGCGCCGCCCGCGCGCAGGGCGGCCGGCTGGGGCATGTCGAAGGGCAGCGCACCGGTGGGGCGCTCGGCGCCGGTGTCCGGCGCGCTCTCGGTCTCTGCCCCGCCGGTCTCCTTGCCGCCCTCGCTCGCGGTCGGCGTGGGAGTCGCGGAGCCGTCGGGGGCCGGGCTGCCGCCGGGCCCGGCCGACCAGGGCTCGCCGATGCCGGGGCCGGAGCGGTCGTGCCGGTCGGCAGCCGTGAAGGGGTCCCAGGCGATTCCGGTGGCGGCGCAGACGCCGACGAGGAGGAAGGCGGTGATGAGGAGGGTCAGCAGCGGTCTGCGGCCCCGGAAGCGCGAGCGCCGCCGGTGCGATGGCCGGTCCGCTGCATGCATCGTGGTGTCCCCTCCCCGGAATATGCCCGCGTGTGCGGCTGCCCAGCAGTAGAGCGGATTACCGGCCCGCGGACAACTGTTCGCCGGTGGCAGGGCCGTGGCACGTACGTCACGGGGACCACCGGAACTACGCCGACCGCTTCTTGTCCTTCGGCTGCGCCCGCTCCACCTGCGCCGGTCGGGCCGCAGGCGCCGACAGTGCGTGGACGGGGCCCCGGGGCCGGGCCCCCGCGCGTCAGGAGCGCGCGGTGGCGATCTCGGCGTTCTCCAGGACCCCGATCGCGTCGGGCACGAGGATCGCCGTCGAGTAGTAGGCGCTGACCAGGTAGGACATGACCGACTTCTGGTCGATGCCCATGCACCGGACGTTCAGCCCCGGTTCGATCTGCTCCGGGATCGCGGCCGGGCGCAGTCCGACGACTCCTTCGTTCTCCTCCCCGGTGCGCAGGGCCAGGATGGAGCTGGTGTGGCCGCCGACGACCGGGATCTTGCCGCAGGGCAGTACGGGGACACCGCGCCAGGACGGCACCTTCCTGCCGTGGGTCTCCACGGTGTCGAGGGCGATGCCGCGCTTGTTGCACTCGCGGAAGAAGGCGGCGATGGCCTTGGGGTGGGCGAGGAAGAACCTGGTGCCGCGCCGCATGCTGAGCAGGTCGTCCATGTCGTCGGGGGTGGGCGGGCCGGACCAGGTGCTGATGCGCTGGCCGTAGTCGGCGTTGTGCAGCAGCCCGAACTCCCGGTTGTTGAGCAGCTCCGACTCCTCGCGCTCGCGCAGCGCTTCCACGGTCAGGCGCAGTTGCTGCTCGAACTGGTTCATCGGGTCGTTGTAGAGGTCCGCGACGCGGGTGTGGATCCGCAGCACGGTCTGGGCGAGGCTCAGCTCGTACTCGCGCGGCTTCAGCTCGTAGTCGACGAAGGTGGCGGGCAGGCGGGCCTCGCCGGCGTGGCCGGAGGAGAGCTCGATGTCGGCCTCCCCGCGCCGGTTGACGGGGCGGCGGCCGTTCTCGACGTACTGCTCCAGGTGGGCCCGCAGGCTCGCCGCGCGCCCCAGCACCTCCTGGAAGGAACTCCAGCGCAGGACCATGACGGTCCCGGCGGTGGCGGCCTTGACGGTGTAGTCCCAGCTCGGGTCGGCCTGGCCGAGAGCGTCGTCGCCGAGCTGGTCGCCGTCGGTGACGACGCCCAGGAGTTCGGGGCTGCCGTACTTGCCCTCCGCCCTCTTCTCGAAACGGCCGTGGGCGATGACGAACACCTCGCCGACGGGAGCGCCGGCCTCCACGAGGACATCGCCCGCGCGCAGGTCGCGTTTGACGAAGCGGGCGGCCAGTTCCTCCAGTACGCCGGTGTCGGCGAAGCCCTTGAGGGTGGGAAGCTCGGCGAGGGTGGGGGCGAGGACGCGCACGTCGTCGGCGCCGCTCTGGACGAAGGCGACCCTGCCCCGTCCGACGGCGTGGGTCAGCCGGCGGTTGACCCGGTAGGTGCCCGCGCCCAGGTGCACCCAGGGCAGCATCCGCAGCAGCCAGCGCGAGCTGATCCCCTGCATCTGGGGCACGGACTTGGTGGTCGTCGCGAGATTGCGGGCCGCGGCGGTGCTCAGGCTCAGCTGCCGGTCGTCGGCGGGATCCAGGAGTGGTGGCTGCGCCTCTGGGGTCATGCCGGGGTTCCTCCCTGCTCGGCGGTCGCGGAACGGTGCACGCTCACCGTCGGGCGAGGGGGTTGATCCGCGGTACCCGCCGGGGTCAGGGGGCTGTTGAAAATCCCGGGAGGTTGAAGTCCTGCACTCCAGTGCGAGCTACCGGGGGTGTGTGCGAGGCGAACAGCCGTACAGGCTTTCAACACCGCCGGATCTTCAACAGGCCCGCCCCGCGGCGGGACTTACCGGCCCGGGGCGGCCCCCGCTCCATGGGTGGGTGCGCCGACCCGCAGGAGGATCCATGGACCACGCCCCCGATCCCGCCCCCGATCTCTCCCCTGATCCCGCCCCTGATCCCGCTCCCGACCGCGCCCCCGAGGATGTGCTCGGGCTGCTGCTCGGCGGCCCGGGCGGACTGGGCCGGGCACCGGCGTACGGACGCACCGCCGCCCGTACGGACGACGGGGCGCCCCCGGCCCCGGCCCCGGCCCCGGCCCCGGGGATCACCATCCCCCCGCTGTACTGCCCCGACGCCCTGCGGGACGATCCGGCCCTCGCGGAGGTGGTCGACGAGCGGCTGGTCCGGTGGGCCGCCGGGATCGGCATCTACCGGGGCCGGCTGGAGCGGCTGCGCGCGTGCCGGTTCGGCCGGCTGATGATGCTGGCGCATCCGGACTGCGACGACGCCGACCGGCTGCTGGCCGCCGCCAAGTGCGGGCTCGCCGAATGGGCCGTCGACGATCACTGGGTCGACGAGGGCGAGGACGCGGACCCGCGCCTGATCGGCGCGCGGGCCGCGCTCGCGCACGCCGTGGTGGACCCCGTGCGACTGCCGGCGCGCTACGGGCGGCAGTTCGAGGAGCGGGTGGCGGCCGAGCCGGTGGTGCGTGCCTTCCGCTCCTCCCTGGAGCACCTCGCCCGCTTCGCCTCCCCCACCCAGGTGACCCGGCTGCGGTACCAGCTGGCCGTGATGTTCGTCGGGTACGGCCACGAGGCGCAGTGGCGGGTGTCCGGCCGCCGGCCGCCGGTCTGGGAGTACCTGGTGCACCGGTACGAGAACGGCTTCTTCCCCTGCATGGTCCTGACCGATCCGGTCGGCGGTTACGAGGTGCCCGCGCGGGAGTTCGCGGACGCGCGGGTGCGGCGCACGTACATGTACGCGGGCGTGGCCACCTGCCTGCTCAACGACCTGTACTCGATGGCCCGCGAGGGACCTTGCGACACCAGCCTCCCCCGTCTGATCGCGGCCGAGGAGCACTGCTCGCTCCAGGAGGCGGTGAACCGTACGGCCGCGATCCACGACGAGATCATGCACACCGTGGAGGCGGAGTCGGCGGCCCTGGCCGTCCTCGGCTCACCCGAACTGGGCCGTTTCCTCAAGGGCGTGTGGAACTGGATGGGCGGCGCGAAGGAGTGGCACGCCACCAGCCCCCGTTACGCACCCGCAGCAGCATCGGCGTCGGCCCCCGCACCCGCCTAGTGCTGCGACCGGCCACAGCACTAGGCCAGGGCGCCCACCCGGACCAGCAGCGCCTGCGCGGTGCGGTTGCCGCGCACCGCGCGGAGGCGGCCGCGCAGCCGGCGCAGGGCCTCGTCCACCCGCGCGGACTCCAGCTGCGAGACCATGTCGAGCATCTCGTGCCAGGCGGCGCAGGCCCGCTCCAAGTGCCCCTGATGCAACAGCAGTTCAGCCAGCCGGGCCGCGGTGATGGCGCGGGCCCGGCGCTCCTCGGCCGGGCGGTGGCGCAGCGAGGCGGCGAGCGCGGATATCGCTCCCCCGATGTCCCCCAGCGCGGCCAGCGCCTCCGCCTGCTGGTGGTGCAGGGCCGCCCGGTGGTAGTCGCCGATCGGCGCGCGCTGTCCCGTCGCGCGTTCCAGCAGCCGCTGCGCGCCGGCCAGATGGGCCAGGGCCGCGCGCCGGTCGCCGCACGCCGCCTCCGCGACGGCCAGCTGTCCCGTGACGAACGCCGCCTGGATCCCGGGGAGCCGGGGAACCTCGCGGGCCGCCGCCTCTGCCAGTTCCCAGGCCTGCTTGTGGTGGCCGAGCTGGTGCGCCTGCACGCTCATGCCCCGCAGCACGGGCGCGTAGCACTGCGGGTCCCCCGCCTCCCGGCCCAGCCTCAGGGCCGCCCGGTAGTAGGCCTGGGCCACGCCGTGCTGGTTGCCGTCGAAGTACAGGAACCCGGCCGTGTAGGCCAGCCGCGAGGCGCTGCCGAGGAGCCGGTGGCGTACCGCGGGCGGCGCCGCCGCGCGCAGCCAGGGGGCGACGGTCGTGCTCAGGTACGCGGTCAGGGCGGGCCGGACCTGTCCGCTGCCGAACATCATGTCGGCGCCCCGCAGCACCGGCAGCAGGGCGTCGGCGGCCTGGACGTGGCGCGACCCGATCCGCTCCCCGGAGCGCGGCTCGCCCTGCCCGGGGGCCGCGTCGGGCTCCCCGGGAGGACGCCAGGCGCTGGAGTAGACGGGGACCTCGCCGAACAGCCCGGCCGCGTCGTGGGACCCGTCGTGGGACCCGTCGTCGGGGAGGTCCCGCGCCCGGGCCGCCCCGGAGCGGGAGAGTCCGGTGTCGGCGGGACTGACCCGGCGGCCGGTCCGCCGACTCAGGGCCTCGGCGGCGAGGGCGACGACGTGCGCCGGCGGGCGGGTGCCCGCGAGCCAGTGGGAGATGGAGGTCCGGTCGTAACGCAGGGTGAGACCTGCCTCGGCCGCGACGCCGTTGACGGCGCGGGCGAAGTCCTGCCCGCTCCAGCGGGCGTGGGAGAGGAGGGTGCGGAGCTTTCCGTTGGGTTCACGCTTGGCCATCAGAACCGCCCAGTTCGTACACGTGTCCAGTGCTTCAACACAGGTGGACATTCAACAGGGTGGGGTGGAAGCGGACGTACCGGCAGAGACGATCCTGCCCCTAACTAGGACCTGTGCGCACCGTGGCGCACGGTCACACCGCGCACCCCCTGGCGTGCGGGAGCACGGGAGATCCCGCCCGGGCAGCTGGATCGTTCCTGCCGATCACCCCGCACTCCGCGCGCCCCCGCCGCGACACCCCGCGCGACCGCTCAGGACGACCGACCGAGAGGAAGACCCGCATGCCCCTCGACCCGACCACCGAAGAGAACGCCACCGCAGATCCGGCCGCCGAGCAGAGCGCCACCCGCCGCAGCCTCAGTACCGAGGCCGCCCGGAACCTGGCCACCACCACGAAGTCCGCCCCGCAGATGCAGGGCATCAGCTCCCGCTGGCTGCTGAAGATCCTGCCCTGGGTCCAGACCGGCGGCGGCACGTACCGGGTGAACCGCACCGTCAGCTACACGCTCGGAGACGGCCGCATCAGCTTCGTCAAGACGGGGACCGAACTCCAGGTCATCCCGGCGATGTTGCGCGAGCTCGGCATGCTGCGGCACTTCCCCGACGACGCGGTGGTCAAGTCGATCGCCGACCGGTTCGTCAAGGAGGAGTTCCGCAAGGGCGACGTCATCGTCCGGCACGGCGAGCCCGTCGGCAAGATCTATCTGGTCGCCCACGGCCGCATCGAGCAGCTCGGCACCGGCGGCTACGGGGACGAGGCGAGCCTGGGCGTGCTCAGCGACGGGGACCACTTCGGCCACCACCCCGCTCCCGACGCGCGCTGGGAGTTCACCGCGCGGGCCCTGACCGACGTGGTGACGATGACGTACAACCGGGGTGACTGGGCCGCCGCGCTGGAGGCCTCCCCCGCCCTGCGGCGGCATTCCGAGGCCTATCTGGAGGCCGAGCGGCTCGGCCGCCGGGGCAGCGACGCGGTCCGCCTGTCCGCCGGTCACACCGGGGAGGTCAGCCTGCCCGGCACGTACGTCGACTACGACCTGAGCCCTCGCGAGTACGAACTCAGCGTCGCCCAGACGGTGCTGCGCGTGCACACCAGGGTCGCCGACCTCTACAACCAGCCGATGAACCAGTCGGAGCAGCAACTGCGCCTGACCATCGAGGCGTTGAAGGAGCGCCAGGAAAGCGAGCTGATCAACAACGCCGAGTTCGGGCTGCTGCACAACGCCGACTACGAACAGCGGATCTACGCCCGCACCGGCCCGCCCACCCCCGACGACATGGACGAACTCCTCAGCCGCCGGCGCGGATCGCAGTACTTCCTGGCCCACCCGCGCACGATCGCCGCCTTCGGGCGCGAGTGCAGCCGCCGGGGCCTGTACCCGGAGAGCGTCGACTTCCAGGGCCACCGGCTGCCCACCTGGCGCGGGGTCCCGTTGCTGCCCTGCAACAAGATCCCGGTGACGAGGGAGCGGACCAGCTCGGTCCTGGTCCTGCGGACCGGTGAGGACAACGACGGGGTCGTCGGCCTGCACCAGATCGGCTTGCCCGACGAGTACCAGCCGGGCCTGTCCGTCCGGTTCATGGGCATCGACGAACAGGCGATCATCTCCTACCTGGTCACCGCGTACTACTCGGCGGCGATCCTGGTCCCCGACGCGGTCGGGGTGCTGGAGAACGTAGAGATCTCCCGCTTCGAGGACTGAGGGCCAGGCATGAGCAGCACGCACGAACAGCCTTTCGAGCTGCCCGAGTTCTACCTCCCGCACCCCGCGCGCCTCAACCCGCACCTGGAGGAGGCCCGGACCCACACCCGCGCGTGGGCCCGGGACCTGGGGATGCTGGAGGGTTCGGGCGTCTGGGACCTCGCCGATCTGGAGGCGCACGACTACGCGCTGCTGTGCGCCTACACCCACCCCGAGTGCGACGGGCCGATGCTCTCCCTCGTCACCGACTGGTACGTGTGGGTGTTCTTCTTCGACGACTGGTTCCTGGAGCGCTTCAAGCACTCCGGGGACCGGCCCGCCGGGCGGGAGGCACTGGACCGGCTGGCCCTGTTCATGCCCTCCGGTCCCGGCGCGCCGGCGCCGCGGCCGGCCAACCCCGTGGAGGCGGGGCTCGCCGACCTGTGGGGGCGTACGGTGCCCGGCCACTCGGCGGACTGGATCGAGCGCTTCACGCGCAGCACCCGCGACCTCCTGAACGAATCGCTGTGGGAGCTCGACAACATCAGCATCGGCCGGGTCGCCAACCCCATGGAGTACGTGGAACAGCGCCGCAAGGTCGGCGGCGCCCCCTGGTCGGCGGGGCTCGTCGAGCACGCGGTGGGCGCGGAGGTCCCGGCCGCCGTGTCCGGCTCGCGGGCGCTGCGCGTCCTGCGCGACTCCTTCGCCGACGCGGTGCACTTGCGCAACGACCTGTTCAGTTACGAACGGGAGACCGCGCGGGAGGGCGAACTCAGCAACGGCGTCCTGGTGTTGGAGAAATTCTTCGACTGCACCACCCAGGAGGCGGCCGACCGGCTGAACAACATGCTGACCTCGCGGCTCCAGCAGTTCGAGAACACCTTCTTCACCGAACTGCCCGCGCTGTTCGCGGAGCAGGCCCTCGGCCCGGCCGAAACCCTGGCCGTGCTCACCTACGCCCGCGGCCTGCAGGACTGGCAGTCCGGCGGCCACGAGTGGCACATGCGCTCCAGCCGGTACATGAACAAGCGCCCGGGCCGGACGAACGCGGGCCTGCCCGGATGGCCGGACGCCCCCGGCGGGCTGGGTACCGCGGGCGCCAACATCAAGGCGCTGCTCGGGCTGACGGGCGGCGCGCAGCGGGCCCGGCGGCACACCAACATCCCGGGCCCGGTGGGTCCTTCGGTGATCCCGGAGTTCTACCTGCCGTTCCGCAACGTGCTCAGTCCGCACCTGGACGGCGCCCGCGAGCGGCTCATCGAGTGGGACCGGGCGATGGGCATCTTCGACGAGGGCATCTGGTGGGAGGAGAAGGGCCGGGGCTACGACTTCGCGCTGTGCTCGGCGGGCATGGACCCGCGGTGCACGCCCGAGGCCCTGGACATCAACGCCGGCTGGCTGAGCTGGGGCACGTACGCCGACGACGTCTATCCGCTGGTGTTCGGCGCCACCCGCGACCTCGCGGCCGCCAAGGCGCAGACCGCTCGGCTGAAGGCCTGCATGCCGCTGGACCTGTCCGCTCCACCGGCCCCCGTCAACGCCATGGAGCGGGGGCTCGCCGATCTGTGGCGGCGCACGGCCGGCCCGATGCCGCCGCGCGACCGGGCGGCGTTCAGGGCGGCCGTGGAGGAGATGCTCGAGAGCTGGCACTGGGAGCTGGACAACCAGTTCCTGAACCGGGTGCCGGACCCGGTGGACTACCTGGAGATGCGCCGGATCACCTTCGGCTCCCCGATGACGACCGCGCTGTCCCGGCTGGGGCACGGGGGCGTGGTGCCGCAGGAGGCCTACCGCAGTTCGGCCATGCGGTCCCTGGAGGCGGCCGCCTTCGACTACTCGGCGCTGATGAACGACGTGTACTCGTACCAGAAGGAGGCCGAGTACGAGGGCGAGCTGCACAACTTCCTGATCGTCGTGCGGAACTTCTTCGACTGCGACTACCCGGCGGCGCTGCGGATCACGAACGACCTGATGACCTCGCGGATGGAACAGTTCGAGCACGTGCGCGACAACGAACTCCCGGTCATGTACGAGGACCAGGGGCTGAGCGGGGAGGCCCGCGCGGCCCTGGACCGGGGCGCCGAGGCGCTGGGGCGGTGGATGGTCGCGATCGCGGAGTGGCACGGGCGCACGAAGCGGTACCGGGAGGAGGACCTGCGCCGCCACCACGCCCACCGGACGGCGGCGGCGAACCCGCAACGGCGGCCCGGTCCGACCGGTCTGCCCAGGCCAGCGCACAGGCCGTCCTGGGCCGCCCGACCGCGGTGATCACCGGGCGCCGCGGGCCGTGCGGCGGAGTACGACATTCCCCTGGTCTTGCGCCGGAAGTGGCGGATAATCGTCGACATGCGGCTTGAACCAACCCTCTGGCCGCAACTGGTCACGCATGCAATGGGGGGCATCGTGCCGATGAGGGAATCCCGGCCCACCGTCATGAGCGCACGGGCCGCGAGAACGGGCACGGCCGACGTCCTGCCCACCACGTTCACCGAGCTGTCCTTACTGCTCAGCGCCGTCCGCCGGAGCCGGGTGCTGACGGTGACCGGCCCGTCTCGCGAGCCGCGGAGCCTGCTCGTACGGGACGTCGCGCAACGGCTCTGGTCCAACTTCTACGACGGGGCGGCCGTGGTCACCGTCCAGCGGCAGGGCGGCGTACGCGAACTGGTGGCCGCCCTGGGCTGCGTACCGGGCATGCCCTTCCTGCCCTGCGGGACGGCGAACGCCGCCTCGTGGCTCGCGGAGCGGGACATGCTGCTCGTACTGGACGACTGCGACCACCTGACGGCCGGTGCGCTGGACTGGCTCCGCACCCTGCTGGCCGAGGCGCCCGGACTGCGGATCCTGGCCGCCGGCCGGCAGCCGCTGGCCGTCGGGCAGGGGCGGGTGCACCGGCTCTGACGGCTACGCGTCCCGCCAGTCCTGTACGAGCAGCCCCAGCACCACCTCGTCCAGGAACTCCCCGCACACCCACGCCGCCCCGCGCAGCGTCCCGTCCAGGGTGAACCCGGCCCCGGTCGCGGCGCGGATCATGGCGGCGTTGTCGGCGAGCGTGTCGACCTGGAGGCGGTGCAGCCCGCGCACGGAGAAACCGTAGCGGCACAGCAGCCGGACGACCTCCGCCCCGAGGCCGCGGCCCCGGCTGCCGGGGAGCAGCGATATGCCGAGGTGGGCGGAGCGGTTGTGCACGTCGATGGACCAGAGCACGGCCTCGCCCGCGAGCTCGCCGGAGGCCAGGTCCACCACGGAGAAGACGGCGACGTCGTCGCTCGGCGGGGACGGCTCGAACGGGGAGTGGCCGCCGCTCGCACCGACCGGCCGCCAGGGCCGGGTGTCGGCCCGCGAGCGGGTCGCGACGTCCTCGTACAGCGCCGCGTGGAGCACGGGTACGTCATCGGTGTGCCGGGCGCGCAGCCCGGTCAGCTCTCCCTGGATCATCCCGCCTTCATAGCCCCCGCCGGGGCCCGGCCACAACCGGGTTTCCGCCGTCGCGTCCTCGTCCGCGGCCGCGTACGGCTCCGGACACGGGTCCGCCCCGGTCGGCTGCTGCCGACCGGGGCGGAACGCGCGTGACGCAGCGGCTCACAGGAGCCGCGGACCTCAGCCGAGGAGCGCGAGCGCCTTGTTGAGGGTGGCGGACGGCCGCATGACCGCCGACGCCTTGGCGGCGTCGGGCTGGTAGTAGCCGCCGATCTCGACCGGGGAGCCCTGCACCGCGATCAGCTCGTCGACGATGGCCCGCTCGGACTCGGCCAGCGTCTTGGCCAGCGGGTCGAAGGCGGCCGCCAGCTTCGGGTCGTCGGTCTGGCGGGACAGCTCCTGCGCCCAGTACAGGGCCAGGTAGAAGTGGCTGCCGCGGTTGTCGATGCCGCCGAGCTTGCGGCTCGGCGACTTGTCCTCGTTGAGGAAGGTGCCGGTCGCGCGGTCCAGGGTGTCCGCGAGGACCTGGGCGCGGGCGTTGCCCGTGGTGGTGGCGAGGTGCTCGAAGGAGACGGCCAGCGCGAGGAACTCGCCGAGCGAGTCCCAGCGCAGGTAGTTCTCCTTGACGAGCTGCTGCACGTGCTTCGGGGCGGAGCCGCCGGCGCCGGTCTCGAAGAGGCCGCCGCCGTTCATCAGCGGGACGACCGACAGCATCTTGGCGCTGGTGCCCAGCTCCAGGATCGGGAAGAGGTCGGTCAGGTAGTCGCGCAGCACGTTGCCGGTCACCGAGATGGTGTCCTCGCCGCGGCGGATGCGCTCCAGGGAGAAGGCGGTGGCCTCGACCGGGGAGAGGACCTTGATGGTCAGGCCCTCGGTGTCGTGGTCGGCGAGGTACTTCTTGACCTTGGTGATCAGCTGCGCGTCGTGGGCGCGGTGCTCGTCGAGCCAGAAGACGGCCGGGACGCCGGTGGCGCGGGCGCGGGTGACGGCGAGCTTGACCCAGTCCTGGATCGGCAGGTCCTTGGTCTGGCAGGCGCGGAAGATGTCACCGGCGGCGACCTCCTGCTCCAGGACCGTGTTGCCCTCGGCGTCGACGACGCGGACGGTGCCCGCGGCGGCGATCTCGAAGGTCTTGTCGTGGCTGCCGTACTCCTCGGCCTTCTGGGCCATGAGGCCCACGTTCGGCACCGAGCCCATGGTGGCCGGGTCGAAGGCGCCGTGCGCGCGGCAGTCGTCGATGACGACCTGGTAGACACCGGCGTAGCTGCTGTCCGGGAGGACGGCGAGGGTGTCGGCCTCGGCGCCGTCCGGGCCCCACATGTGGCCGGAGGTGCGGATCATGGCCGGCATCGAGGCGTCGACGATGACGTCGGACGGGACGTGCAGGTTGGTGATGCCCTTGTCCGAGTCGACCATCGCGAGGGCCGGGCCCTCGGCGAGCTCGGCGTCGAAGGAGGCCTTGATCGCGTCGGCGTCGGGCAGCGCGCCCAGGCCCTTCAGGATCGCGCCCAGGCCGTCGTTCGGGGACAGGCCGGCGGCAGCCAGGGTCTCGCCGTGGCGGGCGAAGGTCTTCGGGAAGAAGGCGCGGACCACGTGGCCGAAGATGATCGGGTCGGAGACCTTCATCATCGTGGCCTTGAGGTGCACGGAGAACAGCACGCCCTCGGCCTTGGCCCGCTCGATCTGCTCGTTCAGGAAGGTGCGCAGCGCGTCGACGTGCAGCACGGACGCGTCCACGACCTCACCGGCGAGTACCGGTACGGACTCGCGCAGGACGGTGGTGGCGCCGTCGGCGGCGACGTGCTCGATGCGCAGGGTGCCGGCCTCGGCGATCACGGCGGACTTCTCGGTGGAGGCGAAGTCGTTGGCGCCCATGGTGGCGACGTTCGTCTTCGACTCGGAGGTCCAGGCGCCCATGCGGTGCGGGTGAGCCTTGGCGTAGTTCTTGACCGAGGCGGGGGCGCGGCGGTCGGAGTTGCCCTCGCGCAGGACCGGGTTGACGGCGCTGCCCTTGACCTTGTCGTAGCGGGCGCGGGCCTCGCGCTCCTCGTCGGTCTTCGGGTCGTCCGGGTAGTCCGGGAGCGCGTAGCCCTGGGCCTGGAGCTCGGCGACCGCGGCCTTGAGCTGCGGGATCGAGGCCGAGATGTTCGGAAGCTTGATGATGTTGGCTTCCGGGGTCTTCGCCAGCTCGCCGAGCTCGGCGAGGGCGTCGGCGATCCGCTGGCTCTCCTCGAGGTGCTCGGGGAAGCTGGCGATGATCCGACCTGCCAGGGAGATGTCACGGGTCTCGACATTCACACCGGCCGTCGACGCGTACGCCTGGATCACAGGCAGGAACGAATACGTCGCGAGGGCCGGGGCCTCGTCAGTGTGCGTGTAGATGATGGTCGAGTCAGTCACCGGATGCTCCGCTCCACAGTCTGCGTCTCTCGTCTGCAACATTGCTCGACATCAAGATATCTCGTGATCGGGCCGGTCTGGACAGCCCCCTGCCGCAAGCCCGGCGAGACGCGCGTCACCTCCGGTGTCCGAAAACGGCGAGAGCGCCGCCACCGGCTGTTTCCAGCCGGCGGCGGCGCTCAGGCACGGGGACCACTCAGGCGTGCGGGCCTGATCAGGCGTGGACGGCCTTCGGGCTCGGGCCGTACTCGTTCGGCTGCGCCTGACCCTCGGTCGCCGTCAGGACCAGCAGCCAGATGCCGCCGATGAACGGCACCGCGCCGATGAAGTACCACCAGCCGGACTTGCCGATGTCGTGGAGCCGGCGGACGGTGACCGCGAGGCTCGGCAGGAACGTGGCCAGGACGTACAGGCCGACGAACAGCGGGTAGGTGTCGAGCGAGAAGTCGATGATCGCGAGGACGATGACGATGCCCACCGTGAACAGGGTGTACATCCAGTACTCCTGGCGGCGCGCACGACCGGAGAAGTCGGCGTACTTCTTCAGAACGTCGGTGTAGTAGTTCATTCTTGTCCCCCCAGAGGACGGTTCTTCGGCCCGTCCTGCTGGAGCAAGCCGGGGCAGAACTTATGCCCCGCTTATGACGCGGTCAAGCCAGTTCACAGGAGCTCTGGAGGCGCGATCTTCGTTGCTTCCGGCACCCAAAACGCGTGCGTGGCGGCCCCGTTGGAACCCACCGGGCCCGAACGCTCACGAAGGGTGACCAAAGTGGGGTGGCCGAAGTCTTACGAGGGGCGTGAAAGTGCCCACGGGGCGCCGGGGCTCCGTAGCGTCACCGGAACACGCGTTCGCGTAACCATCGGAGCCGGTCGATCGGTTCCCACATCGTTACCGCACTGCGACACCGCGGGACCCGCGGCCCGGGACGGGATGGGGGGGCGCCCCGGGCCGCGGGAGAACCGTCAGCCGATGTGGAAGGGGTCCCCGTAAACCTTCCAGTCCAGCGGGGTGTTGAGGTTGAGGTTGCCCTTCTTGAGCCACACCCGCTGCGCCGTGTCGACGCGGCTGGTGTCGCTGTGCGCCTCCTCCTGCTTCATCGCCCAGACGCGGGCGTCGAGGAAGGCGTTCAGCCAGGTGGTCTCGTTGCCGCCCTGGGACGGGGGCTTGGCCTTGGACAGCGCCCGCTTGCGGATGCCGCGGAAGCTGGTGGAGTCGGTGCCGTCGCCGTGCATGACGATGGCATCGTAGTAGGCGAACTGGCCGAGCACCCCGACCCCGTCGGACTTGCCCTGCTGGACGGCGGGGTTGAAGTAGACCCGGTCGCGCTCGTGGTCCTGGGCCTTGCGGAAGTCCGCGTCCTGGGCGGCCTTCGCCCAGTCCTTGGTGAAGGCCGAGCCGAGGCCGGAGTGCGAGTCCGAGCCGTCGACCTTGCGCAGGGCGGGCAGGTACTTGGCCAGGATGTTGCCGGGCTTGACCTGCGTGTAGTACTCGACGAGGTCGAGCATGTCCCCGGTGCCGGAACAGAAGCCGATGATGCCGGCGGTGTAGCCGCGCCCGTCGCCTATGTCCTCTATGTACTTGTACTGGGCCTTCCAGTCGAGCGAGGAGTTCTCCGCGCTGGAGACGATCTGCATGGCGATGTCCTTCTTCGCCGGATCGTCCAGGCCGACGGCGGCTGTCGCCGGTGCCTGCGCGGCGGCCGCCGGCGCGACCTCGGGGGCCGCGGTGGCGTGGGCGGCGACCGGCACGGCGAGGAGCGCGGCGCCGAGGACGGCGCTGACCGCCAGACGCTTGCGATGGGGGGTGAACACAAGGCCTCCATGGGGGGAGTTGAGGCTGGGGGTGCTTCGTTAGGAAACTTTACTACCAGCCCTCGCGCCATCTCAAGACCCGGGGGGCCGCTGTGATTCCGGCCTCCCGATGCGTCAACTCCTTTGTCAGAGCCAGCCGTTGCGGCGGAAGCCCCGGTGAATGACGAAACAGGCGATCGCCATGACCCCGAGGACGAGCGGGTATCCGTACGTCCAGTGCAGTTCCGGCATGTTGTCGAAGTTCATGCCGTAGACCCCGCAGACCATCGTCGGCACGGCGACGATGGCCGCCCAGGCCGTGATCTTGCGCATGTCCTCGTTCTGCGCGACGGTCACCTGCGCCAGGTGCGCCTGGAGGATGGAGTCGAGCAGGCCGTCGTAGGCGCTGATCTGCTCGGTGGCGCGCGTGAGATGGTCGGCCACGTCGCGGAAGTACGCGCGGATCTCCGGCGGGATGACCGGTATCGGCTGCGTGGCCAGCTGCTGGAGCGGACGGCCGAGCGGGGCGACCGCCCGGCGCAGCTCCAGCAGTTCGCGCTTGAGCTGGTAGATCCGGCCGGCGTCGCCGCGGCCGCCGTGCTCGCTGAACACCATGGTCTCCACGGCGTCTATGTCGTTCTGCACCGCGTCCGTGACGGCCACGTAGTCGTCGACGACATGGTCCGCGATGGCGTGCAGTACAGCGGCCGGCCCCTTCGCCAGCTGCTCCGGATCTGCCTCCAGGGCCTCGCGGACCGGGCCGAGCGTGCCGCGGCCGCCGTGCCGGATGGTGATGACGAAGTCGTCCCCGGCGAAGGCCATCAGCTCGCCGGTCTCCACCACCTCGCTGGTCGCGGTCAGCTCCTCGTGCTCGACGTAGCGCACGGTCTTGAAGACGGAGAAGAGGGTGTCGTCGTACCGCTCGATCTTGGGCCGCTGGTGGGCGTGCACGGCGTCCTCGACGGCGAGGCGGTGCAGACCGAACAGCTCGGCGAGTGTGGCGAGCTCCGCCTGCGAGGGCTCGTGCAGGCCGATCCAAACGAACCCGTCGCCCGTTTTGCGGACCCGGCGCAACGCCTCCTCGGCCTGCGAGCAGCCGTCCTGGCGCACGCCGTCCCGGTAGACCACGCAGTTGACCACGGCGCTGCCGAGCGGGGAGCGCGCCGGGTGACTGAGGTCGACGGCCTGCCGGTAGCCGCGGCGAACGGCCCGGCGCAGGTTGCTGAACATGGACAACGGCGTACTCCCCTTCGGCGGATCAGCGGCCAGTCTGCCACCGCCGCGCGAGCACGCCGCCGCGGCCCTCGGCTCAGGCCCGGTCGATGAAGACGCTGGTCGACTTCACCCGGGCGGTCGCCCGCGCCCCCACCTCCAGGCCGAGCTCCTCCACGGCCTCGCGGGTCAGCAGCGACACGATGCGGTGCGGCCCGGCCTGGATCTCGACCTGGGCGTCCACCGTTGCGAGCTTCACGGCGGTCACGATCCCGGGGAAGGCGTTGCGCGCCGAGGTGTACGGGGCCTCCTCGCCGTCGCCGCTCTCCTGCGCGGCAGTGACGCAGAAGGCGGCCAGGTCCGGCCCGTCCACCATCCGGCGCGTGCCCTCGCGGCGGGTCGGGAACCGCTCGGCATCGGCCCACCGCCGGGCCGTGTCAACGCTGACGCCGAGCAGCCGCGCCGCCTGGCCGATCGTGTAGGACTCCATGGCCGCAGCCTAGTGCTGCGCTCTGGCCGGGCGGCTACGGCCGGCGGAGCGCCCCGGCCGCCGCTTCCGCGATCACCGCCGCCACCGCCACCAGCGTCGGCGAATCCAGCTTCCACTGCTGCCAGTACAGCGGTACGTCCAGCGGCCGCCCCGGCACGATGACCGCCAGCGCCCCCGAGCGCACCAGCGGCCCGGCCTGCGATTCCGGCACCAGGCCCCAGCCCAGTCCGGCGACCACCGCGTCACAGAACCCCTCCGACGTGGGCACCTGGTGGCGCACCGCCGAGGCCGTGGCGCCCGGATCCCCCGTCAGCGAGCGTACGAACACGTCCTGGAGGAGGTCCCGCCGGTCGAAGACGATCGCCGGCGCCTGGCGCAGGTCCCGCTCCACCGGCCCCGCGAGGTGGCGGGCCGCGAAGTCCGGGTTCGCCACGGGCAGGTAGCGCGCCCGCCCCAGCGGCCGTACCGTGCACCCGGCCACCGGCTCGGGCTGGGAGGTCACCGCGGCCATCACCTGGCCCTCCCGCAGCAGGGCCGTCGTATGCCCCTCGTCCTCGCGGTGCAGTTCGAAGCAGATCGGCGGGTCCTGCGGCACCCGGGTCAGCGCGGGCAGGAACCAGGTGGCCAGCGAGTCCGCGTTCACCGCCATCGGCAGCCGCACCGGCCCCAGCCCGGCCGCCATGCCCAGCTCGTCCCGCGCGTCGCGCTCCAGCCGGGCCAGCTGCCGCGCGAACCTGATGACGACCTCCCCGGACTCGGTCGCCCGCACCGGCTTCGTGCGCATCAGCAGCACCCGCCCGGTCCGCTGCTCCAGGGCCTTGACCCGCTGGCTGACCGCGGACGGCGTCACGTGCAGGGCGGCGGCGGCCGCGTCGAAGGTGCCCTCGTCGACCACGGCCAGCAGGGTCCGGACCTGGTCCAGCGGCAGCTCATCCATCACAAGAGCTAATGCTACGTAAAAATCTTTAGCTGTACTGCTGACGCGCCGCTCCATACGGTCGAGACATGACACACGGCATCATCACGGCGGGCCTCGCCGGCTTCGGAACCGGACTCTCCCTCATCGTCGCCATCGGCGCGCAGAACGCGTTCGTGCTGCGCCAGGGGGCCCGCCGCCACTCGGTACTCGCCGTGGTCGCCATCTGCGCCCTCTCCGACGCCCTGCTCATCGCCCTCGGCGTGGCCGGGGTCGGCGCCTTCGTCACGGCCTGGCCGCCCGCCCTGACCCTGGTCGGCCTCCTCGGCGGCGGGTTCCTGATCTGCTACGGAGTCCTGGCCGCCCGCCGGGTGCTGCGGCCCGAGCCCGGCGCCGCCCTCACCGCGGGCGCCGCCGGGACTCCGGCCGGGTCCGCCCGCCGGGCCGTGCTCACCTGCCTGGCCATGACCTGGCTCAACCCGCACGTATACCTCGACACCGTGCTGCTGCTCGGCTCGCTCGCCGCCGACCGGGGCGACCTGCGCTGGGCCTTCGGCATCGGGGCCGGGCTGGCCAGCCTGACCTGGTTCGGCTCCCTGGGCTACGGCGCCCGCCTGCTCAGCGGGGTGCTCTCCCGTCCTTCGGCCTGGCGGGTGCTCGACGGCTTCGTGGCGGCGACCATGGTCACGATGGGCGGGCTGCTCCTCGTACGGGCGTGAAGCCCGCCGCGTGCGGGGTACGGATGCCCCGTGCCCCGCACTACTCCCAGGAGCCGCACGTGCCCGACCGCCCCGCCCCGGACGAGGTGCGCGCCTACTACGCCGCCCGGCCGGCCCCGCTCGTCGCCGCCACCGGGATCGTCCTGGACTCCCGCGGACGGGTCCTCGTACTGACCCCCTCGTACAAGGACGACCTGGAGCTGCCGGGCGGCACGGTCGACGACACCGAGACCCCGGAAGAGGGTCTGGCACGGGAGCTCAAGGAGGAACTGGACCTGAGCGTGCCGGTCGGCCGGCTGCTCGCCGTGGACTCCCGGCCGCCGGGCGCCCTGGGCCGCTCCCTCATCGCCCACGTGCACCTGGTCGGCCCCCTCACTCCCGGGCAGGCCGCCGCGATCTCCTTCGCGGACGGCGAGGTCGCGGACGCCCGCTGGCTCACCCCGGACGAAGCCTGCGAGGCCCTGCCCGCCCGGATCGCGCCCCGGCTGCGCGCCGGCCTGGCCGCCCTGTACTCCGGCTCCCTCGCCCACCTGGTCGACGGCGTCCCCCAGCCGGGCTCCCCCGCCGGCCTCGCCCCGGAGCGGCGCGCGGTCCTGGAGCACGCGGGCGCCTACGGCTCCGCGGACCACCGGGCGGCCCGCCCCAAGGCCCTCACCGCCGCGAGCGTGGTCTTCACCGACGCGGCGGGCTCGGTCCTGCTGGTCCAGCCCGGGTACGGGAACCCCGCCCGCTGGCACCTGCCGGGCGGCGGCATCGACAGCGACCTCGGCGAGACGCCGCGCGCCGCCGCCCGCCGGGAGGTCCTGGAGGAGCTGGGCCTCGACCGCGCGCCGGGCCGCTTGCTCGCCGTCAACTGGTCCCACCGGCCCGGCCGTCCGGCGCGGATCCGCTTCCTCTACGACGGCGGCACCCTCGACGCGGGCGCCCTGGCCCGGATCCGCCTGCCCGCCCCGGAGCTCCTGCAGTGGCGGGCCGTACCCCCGGCCGACCTCGCCGGCCTCACCAAAGGGGCCCTGCGCCGCCAGATCAAGGCCTGCCTCACCGCCCGCGCCACCGGCGCGGGCCCGCTCGAACTGCACGCGGGCCGCCTGGTCCCGGGGCCCTGAAACCGTCCCCGCCCACACCGGAAAGGCCGTCCTCCCCCGGCGGGGAGAACGGCCTTCACCTGCCGAGTACGGGGATCAGACCGCCGGCACCGGGTAGGTCGGGTACTCCACCCCGGACACGTGCTGGACCACGCGGATGACCTGGCACGAGTAGCCGAACTCGTTGTCGTACCAGAGGTAGAGGATCGCGTTGTCGCCGTCGACCTTGGTGGCGCCCGCGTCGACGATCGAGGAGTGGCGCGAGCCGACGAAGTCCATGGAGACGGCGTCGGGGGCGGTGGTGAAGTCGATCTGACGCTTGAGCGGCGAGTGCAGCGAGACGTCGCGCAGGTAGTCGAGGACTTCCTCGCGGGTGGTCTCGCGGCCCAGGCGCAGGCTCAGGATGGCGATCGAGACGTCCGGGACGGGGACGCGGATCGAGCTGCCGGTGATCGGCGCCTTGAGGTCGGGCAGCGCCTTGGCGACGGCCGAGGCGGCGCCGGTCTCGGTGATGACCATGTTGAGCGGCGCGGAGCGGCCGCGACGGTCGGCCTTGTGGTAGTTGTCCAGCAGGTTCTGGTCGTTGGTGAACGAGTGGACGGTCTCCACGTGGCCGCGCAGCACGCCGTACTCGTCGTCCATGGCCTTCAGCGGCGGGACGATCGCGTTGGTGGTGCAGGAGGCGCAGGACAGGATCTGCTCGTCGGGCTTGATCGTGTCGTGGTTGACGCCGTGCACGATGTTCGGGACGTCGCCCTTGCCCGGGGCGGTCAGGACGACCTTGTCGATGCCGGGGCGCAGGTGCTTGGAGAGGCCCTCGCGGTCGCGCCACTTGCCCGTGTTGTCGATGAGGATGGCGTCCTTGATGCCGTACGCCGTGTAGTCGACCTCGGACGGGTCGTTCGCGTAGATCACCTTGATGGTGTTGCCGTTGGCGACGATCGTGTTGGTCGCCTCGTCCACGGTGATGGTGCCCTGGAACTGACCGTGGATGGAGTCGCGGCGCAGCAGCGAGGCGCGCTTGACGATGTCCTGGTCGCCGCCCTGGCGGACGACGATGGCGCGCAGGCGCAGGCCGTTGCCGGAGCCGGCCTTCTCGATCAGCAGGCGGGCGACGAGGCGGCCGATGCGGCCGAAGCCGTAGAGGACGACGTCGCGGCCGTCGGCGCGCTCGATCTTGTTCTCGCCCGTGGCGCCGGAGACGGCCTGGGCGGTGAACTGCTCCACGGACAGACCGCGGTCATCGCTCTTGTACGTCGCGGCGAGCATGCCGATGTCGATCTGGGAAGGGCCGAGATCGAGCGCGGTGAGAGCCTGCAGGAACGGCAGGGTCTCGGTGACCGAGAGCTCCTCGCCGTCGATCTGCCGGGCGAATCGGTGGGTCTTGAGGATGCTGACCACCGACTTGTTCACCAAGGAGCGGCTGTGGAGCAGGATGGTGACGTCCCGCTCCCGGTGCATCTTCCCGATGATCGGGATCATCGACTCCGCGATCTCCTCGCGGTTTTTCCAGTTGGTGAACGAGTCCTCGTTGACAGTCACAGGTTTATCTTTCGAGCTAGGCGGCGCTCATATGCTAACCCGACGCCGCTCTGGCCACTCAAGCGGCCCCCTGGCGGGATGTGGTGAGGGGGATGCGCCGGGAAACACGAAAAAGGCCGCCTTCTCATCTCTGAGAAGACGGCCTCCGACCTGCATAAAGCATGGTCGGGACGACAGGATTTGAACCTGCGACCCCTTGACCCCCAGTCAAGTGCGCTACCAAGCTGCGCCACGTCCCGATGCCCGTTGACCTGGGGTTTCCCCTGGTTGAACGCGCAGGAGAACAATACCGCACTTCACGGGGTGGTCGCGCGCACCTTTTGAAGGCGCTTGACCTCGATCGCACTTGAGGTTGCACGATCTGTGCATGACACAGGCAACAGCGGACACCGGGTTCCGCCACGAGGATCTGGGCCGCCTCATCGCGCTCATGACCGGGGCCGAGAAGCACGGCCCCGCCGCCACCTCCACGCTCGACGCGCTGTGGGTGCTCTACGACCGGGTGCTGCGCGTCGGGCCCGCCACCGCCGAGGACGCGGGGCGGGACCGGTTCCTGCTCTCCAAGGGGCACGGGCCGATGGCGTACTACGCCGTGCTCGCCGCCAAGGGCTTCTTCCCCGTCGCATGGCTGAGCGGCTTCGGCTCGTACGACTCCCCCCTCGGGCACCACCCCGACCGCACCCTGATCCCCGGCGTGGAGATCGGCAGCGGCTCGCTCGGGCACGGCCTCCCGCTCGCCGTCGGCAGCGCGCTCGGGCTGCGCGCCCAGGGGCTGGACGACCCCGCGGTCTGGGTGCTGATCGGCGACGCCGAGCTGGACGAGGGCAGCAACCACGAGGCCATCGCGTACGCCGGCTCGGCGGGGCTGGAGCGGCTGCACACGATCGTGATCGACAACGACTCGGCCACGCACGGGTGGCGCGGGGGGATCGCCTCCTGGTTCGAGGCGGCCGGATGGTCGGCGGTCACCGTGGACGGGCGCGACCACGCGGCGCTGCACGCCGCCTACACCGCGGCGCATCCGGGCCGGCCGCACGCCGTCGTCGCCCGCGTCGAGAAGAAGCAGTAGGAAGAGGGGGAGTCATGGACACCATGCGCGAACGGTTCGTCTCGGTCACGTCGCGAGTGCTCGACGAGGACCCCCGGCTGGCACTCGTGCTCGCCGAGATCACCATGGACGCGTTCCGGCCCGCCCGGCAGCGCCACCCGGACCGGGTGATCAATGTCGGGATCCGGGAGCAGCTCCTGATCGGGGTCGGCGGCGGGCTGGCCCTGACCGGGCTGCGGCCCGTCGTGCACACCTTCGCCAGCTTCCTCGTGGAGCGGCCCTTCGAACAGGTCAAGCTGGACTTCGGCCACCAGGGCACGGGAGGCGTCCTGGTCAGCGCGGGCGCCAGCCATGACTGGCCGGCCGGCGGGTTCACGCACATGGCGCCGGGCGACGTGGCCCTGATGGACACCCTCGACGGCTGGACCGTGCACGTCCCCGGGCACCCGGACGAGGCCGAGGCGCTGCTGCGCCACGCGTACGCGGCGGACGACGACAAGGTGTACGTCCGGCTCTCCGAGCAGTCGAACGCCGAGCCCCGCCCGATGGCGGCCGACCTGGGCTTCCAGACCGTACGGGAGGGCCGCGCGGGCGTGGTCCTGGCGGTCGGGCCGCTGCTGGACAACGTGCTGGCGGCGGCCGAGGGTCTGGACGTGACGGTCCTGTACGCCCCCACGGTGCGGCCCTTCGACGACGCGGCGCTGCGCGCGGCCGTCGGCCGCGCCGCCGCCGACGTGGTCCTGGTCGAGCCCTACCTCGCCGGCACCTCCGCGGCCCCGGCGGCGCACGCCCTCCGCGACATCCCGCACCGTGTCCTCGGGCTCGGCGTCGGCCGCGCCGAACTGCGGCGCTACGGCACGCTCGAGGAACACGAGGCCGCCCACGGCCTGGACCCCGCCTCCCTGCGCACCCGCATGACCGCCTTCCTGGGCTAGCCGGCGCCGGCGGCACGGCATCCGCACCCGTGCCGCCGCCCGCCCCGCGCCGCCCTTCAGCCGCGCCGGTCCTCCCGCTCGTGGAGCAGTGCCACCAGGTCCGCCGCCAGAGCCTTCACCGTCGTCAGGCCCTCAGTCCCCCAGCGCCGCGGCACCGTGTCCACCGCGCACACCGTGCCGAGGACGATCCCGCGCCGGTCCGTCAGCGGTGCGCCCACGTACGAGCGCACCCCGCTCTCGTCCACGACCGCGTTGCCCGCGAAGCGCGCGAAGTCCCGTACGTCCTCCAGGACCAGCGCCCGGCGCCGCACCACGACGTACGGGCAGTACCCGTGGTCCCGGGCCAGCACCCGCGCCGGGTAGCCGCTCGCCGGGGCGTCGGGCGAGTGGTGCATGCCGGCGAAGAACTGCCGTTCCTCGCCCATGAAGTTGACCCCCGCGTACGGCGCGGCCAGGGTGTCCGCCACCCGCCGCGCGAAGGCGTCGAGCTCCGCGTCCGCCCGCTCCCCAAGGTCCAGTTCGCGCAGCCGGACGGCGCGCGCCGGTGCCTCCCGGTCCACCGGTGTGAGCAGCAGGTGGCCGGTCGATTCGTAGTACGTCATGGCTTCCCCCACATCCCGTTGCTTCTACGCTTCAACTACTTCGCCGTGGCCAGCAGATGGTGGACGAGGGTGGCGAGCGCCCCCGTCCCGGAGCTCGTCAGCCGCGCGTCGCACCGTACGACGGGCACCTCCGGTCCGAGCCCCACCGCCTCGCGGACCTCCTCGGCCCCGTAGCGGTGGCCGCCGTCGAACTCGTTGACGGCGACGATGAAGCCGATCCCGCGCCGCTCGAAGAAGTCCACGGCGGGGAAGCAGTCGGCGAGGCGGCGCGTGTCGGCGAGCACCACCGCCCCGAGCGCGCCCGCGCACAGCTCCTCCCACAGGAACCAGAAGCGCTGCTGCCCGGGCGTGCCGAAGAGGTACAGGACGTGGCGGGCGTCCAGGGTGATCCGCCCGAAGTCCAGCGCGACCGTCGTCGCCCTCTTCGCCTCGACCCCGTCGAGCGGGTCGGCGGCCTCGCTCAGCCCGCTCAGCAGCTCCTCCGTGCTCAGCGGCTCGATCTCGCTCACCGAGCCCACAAAGGTGGTCTTGCCCGCCCCGAACCCGCCCGCGACCAGGATCTTCAGGGTCGCGGGGAGCTCGGAGGCGGGGCCTTCACAGTCGCTTGCGCAAGCCATCGAGCACCGCCCGCAGCAGGGACTGGTCGTCGGCCGCGAAGGCCGGGCCGCCGATGCCCCCGGGGAAGGGGAACCGCGGCGCCTGCGCCGTCACGGCCCCGTGTTCCATCAGGTCGGACAGCAGCACCTTCACCACCCCCGCCGGGAGCCGTAGTTGTCCGGCCACCTCGGCGACCGAGACGGCCGCCGCGCCCGCGCACAGCCGTAGTGCGAGGGTGTGTTCCGTGCCGAGCGGTGCGCGCGGGCGTACGCCGGTCGCCGTCACCAGGGACAGCAGGTCGAGCGCGACCGCCGGCCGGGTCCGCCCGCCGCTCGCGGTGTACGGGCGCATCACGCGGCCCGCCGAATCGTCCAGCCACGGTGTGTCACGCGGCGCCCCCGATGCCCCTGCCCCCCTGGCCCGGACCCTCATCGCTCCGGGTCGGCCACGGGCCGCCGCGGCGGGGCGGCAAGGTACGGCCGTACGCTCTTGACCAGCATCGCCATCTCGTAACCGAGCACGCCCGCGTCGGCCTCCCGGTCGGCGAGCACCGCGAGGCAGGTCCCCGATCCGGCCGCCGACACGAAGACCAGCGCCGTGTCGAGCTCGACCACCACCTGCCGGACCTCGGAGCCGTCCCCGAACCGGGAGCCGGCGCTGCGCCCAAGCGAGTACAGCCCGGAGGCCAGGGCGGCCATGTGGTCGGCGCTGTCGGCATCCATCCCGTGCACGCAGGTGACGAGCCCGTCGGCGGTCAGCAGCACCGCGCTGCGCGTGTACGGCACCCGCTGCACGAGGCCGCCGAGCAGCCAGTCGAGATCCGAGAGCCGGCCGGTCTTGGTCGCCACTTCGCCGCTCATGGGGGTGTGCTCCTTGATGCTGATCGGGGTCCGGGTCATGCCTGCTGCTCCGACTGGGCGAGGCCGAAGCCCCGCTGGAAGGCGGCCATCAGGCCTGGGTCGTGCACGGGCTGTACGCCGTCTTCGGCCCGCCGGGGGGCGGGGGCGTCCCGCAGTTGGGGTACGAGGTGCTGCTGGGCCCGCCGTTTGGGCAGCGCCGGCCGGTCCTCGCCCACCCGCGCCGCCGGCACCTGCAGCGGCCCCGCGACGGTGCCGGCGGGCTCCGCCACGGCCACCGCCACCGGCTCGGGCACCGGCTCGGGCACGGCTTGGGGCACGCCGCCGGCCACGAGCTCGGGATCGGGCACGCACTCGGGCACGTATCGGGGCACGGCCGTCGGCTCCGCCTCGGGCGCCGGTGCGCCGCGGGCAACCGTGCCCGGCGCCTCGACGGCCCAGGCCGGCACCGCCGCCGGCACCGCCGCCGGCATCCCGGACGGCATCCCGGACCGCTCGGGCCAGGGCGGCCCGACGCGCACGGGCTCCAGGGGCGGCAGGGCGGCGATCCCCGCCCCGGCCCCGTCGGCCGGCTCGGCGCTCCCCCACGAGGTGGCCCGGGTGCCCCCCAGCGCATCGGCGGCGCTCGGTGCCTCCGCACCCAGCAGCTCCTGTGGCAGGACCAGCACGGCGAGCACGCCGCCGTAGATGTTGGACTTCAGCTCGACGGCGACCCCGTGGCGCCGCGCGAGCGCCGAGACGACGAACAGGCCGATCCGCCCGTCCGCCAGCAGGTGACGGACGTTGATCTGGTCGGGATCGCCGAGCAGGGCGTTCATCCGGTGCTGTTCCTCGGGCGGCATTCCGAGTCCCCGGTCCTCCACCTCGACCGCGATGCCGGCGGTGACCCGCTCGGCGCGCACCACCACATCGGTGTCGGGGGCGGAGAACACCGTGGCGTTCTCGACGAGTTCGGCCAGCAGGTGCACCACGTCGGCGACGGCGTGCCCGCGGACGCTGCCGCCGGCCGGGGGCACCACCTTGACCCGGGTGTACTGCTCGACTTCGGCGACGGAGGAGCGCAGTACCTCGCTCAGGTCGATGGGCCGCGTCCACTGGCGCCGGGAGGCGGCGCCGCCGAGCACGGCGAGGTTCTCGGCGTGGCGGCGGATGCGGGTGGCGAGGTGGTCGACGTGGAAGAGCTCCTTGAGCAGGTCCGGGTCCTCGACCGTGTCCTCCAGGTCGTCCAGCAGCGAGATCTCGCGGTGTACGAGGGACTGCAGCCGGCGGGCCAGATTGACGAAGACCTCGACCTTGCGGTCACTGTCGGACGGGGTGACCGGCCCGCCCAGCCGGACCAGCGTGGCGTGGGCCTGCTCGCGGGCACCGCGCAGCTCCTGCGCGAGCAGCCAGAACTCGTCCACGCCCGCCGGGTCGGTGCCGGGCGGCGGGCCGGTGGGCCCGCCGCGCACCGGGCGGCCCGGGGCCTCGCCCCGTTCCAGCCGCTCGGCGGCGGTACGCAGCTCCTGGCGGCCGCGGACGCTGGAGCGGCGCAGTGCCTCGCAGCGGTCGCGGACGCTCTTGGCCGCGCGCTGGGCCCCGAGGAGGGCGGCCGCCAGCGCGCCGATGACGAGCAGGGCGCAGCCGGTGAGCACCGGCCACAGCCGGTCGTCGCGGGCGCCCGTTCCGCCGCCGAGCTGGAGCGTGAAGATGACCGCGGCGGCCCCGCTCAGCCCGGCGGCGAGCGTGGGCAGCACGGCGGCGCGTACCAGCTGGGGCCGTATCTGCCGGCCGGGACCGGTGACGGCGTGTCTCGACGGGGCGTGGCGGGCGGCGCGGAGTCCGGACATCGGCGTCCTCGGTCAGTGGGGCCGGACCCCTCAGCGTTCCGGGCCCGGTGTTGATCACCGGATACCCACGCTAGACCGCGCGCTGCCGCCCCGGACGGCCAGTTGGGGAACTTCGCCGGGGTGCTTCCCGCTCCCGATGGAGCGCTCGTACGGGCGGCCGAATGCGCCGGGAGCGTGTACGCCCTGGTGACCCGGGGGCGCGCGCCGTCCGGCCCGCACACCTGTGCCGCGCGGGCCCCGGTACCCCCGGCGGCCACGCCGGCCCCACGGATCGCGCCGGCCCCGGGGCCCCGCCCGCGGCCCGGGGGTCTACGACCCGACGGCCTCCGACTCCTCGCGCCCGACCGGGGGCCCCGACGGCAGCGCGGCCGCTGACGGGGACGCCGCCGGAGCGGCGGCCACCGGCGAGGAGGCACCCGGCGCCACCACCGGCGCCGCGGCCGGTGCGACGGCGACGAAGGGACGCCACCAGGGCTCGCGCGGGGCGTCGGCGGCTCCCGGCTCGAAGGGCTGGCCCGGCACCGGCAGGGCGATGGCCGCGCCGGCGCCCTCGGCCGCGGCCACCGTGCCCTCGCCGGGCTCGTCCCACGGATGCGGGGCCAGGTTGAAGGTGCCCCAGTGGATCGGCAGCATCGTGCCGTGCGGGGTACCGCCCTGGAGGTCGAGGTGGGCGCGCATCCCCTCTTCGGGGGTCATGTGGATGTCGGGCCAGTACTCGGAGTAGGCGCCGATCTGGATCATTGTGGCGTCGAAGGGGCCGTGCTCGGCGCCGATCTGCTCGAAGCCGGGGAAGTAGCCGGTGTCCCCGCTGTGGTAGATCCGGTGCGCGTCGCCCGCGACGACCCAGGAGGCCCACAGGGTGAACTGCTGGTTGCGCAGCCCGCGGCCGCAGAAGTGCCGGGCCGGGGTCGCCGTCAGCGAGAGCCCGGCGATCTTGGTGCTCTCGTTCCAGTCGAGCTCGCGCAGCCGGTCGGCCGGGACTCCCCAGCGCTCCAGGTGCGCGCCGACGCCCAGCGGGACGGCGAAGACCGTGTCCGTGCCGGCCAGTTCCTTGATCGTCGGGAGGTCGAGGTGGTCGTAGTGGTCGTGCGAGATCACCACGACGTCGACCGGGCCGAGCGCGGCCAGCGGCACCGGTACCGGATGCAGCCGCTTGGGTCCGGCGAAGGGGAAGGGGGAACAGCGCTCGCCCCACACCGGGTCGAACAGCACCCGCCGCCCGTCGATCTCCGCGAGCACGCTGGAGTGCCCCATCCAGGTCAGCCTCAAGCCGCTGGCCGGCGGCTTCGCCAGCTCGGCCAGGGTGGTCGGATAGACGGGGACGGGCGCGCCGGGGTTGCGCCGGAGCCGCTGCTCCTTGTGGAAGTAGATCTTGGCGAACTCCATCATCGACCCGGACGGCCTGGTCCTGGCCCCGACCGGGTTCTGGAAGACTCCGTCGGCGAAGTTCGGCGAGCGCAGGATCCGCTCCAGCCGCTCACCGGACGGGTCCGCGCCGAAGGCTTCGGGCCGCATGGCACGCAGCCGTGGACGCAAGGAACGGGAGCCGGTCAAGGCGCCTCCTGAGAGGGTGGGGGCGGGATGGGCGGACGGCTTACGACCATCCCAACGCGTACCGGGCCCGAAGGATTCCGACCCGGCCCCTGACATCATGCGCCGCTCCACCCCTTCTGTGGCGGCAGCGGGCCCGGCTACAGGAGCGGCGGGTCCGGCTACAGGAGCAGCAGGTCCGCGAGCAGCAGGTCCGGCTACAGGGGCAGCAGGTCCGGCCTCTTCGCCTCGACGTGGTCCCCGGAGGACTCCCCGCGCAGCCGGCGGCCGATCCACGGCACCAGGTACTCGCGGGCCCACTGGATGTTGTCCCGGGTCACGTCCACCGAGCCGCGCGGCAGCTGCGGCGGCCACGGCTGGTCCGGGTCGGCCGGCACCTCCAGGCCCAGCACCTGGGCGGCGCGCAGCGCGACCCGGGTGTGCCCCTCGGGCGAGAGGTGCAGCCGGTCGTCGTCCCAGGCCCGCCGGTCCTGTACGGACTTCAGGGACCAGAGGTCGAGCACCGGGCAGTCGTACCGGTCGGCGATCGCGCGCACGTGCGCGCTGTACGTCGCGACCTTGCCGCGCAGGTGCTTGAGGACCGGCACGCCCCGGGTGTCGAAGCCGGTGGTGATCATGACCTGGCCGACGGCCCCGGTGAGGTCGGCGACGGCCGCCTCGAACCGTTCGGCCACGTCGTCCGGGTCGCTGCCGGGACGGATGATGTCGTTGCCGCCCGCGCAGAAGGTCACCAGGTCGGGCGCGAGCTCCTTGGCCCGCGGGACCTGCTCCGCCACGATCTGGTCGAGGAGCCGCCCGCGGACGGCCAGGTTCGCGTACCGCAAATCGTGTTCTTCGCGTTGATCGGCCAGGAGTACGGCCAGCCGGTCCGCCCAGCCGAGAAACGTTTCCCCGGGTCCCGGGTCCCCCACGCCCTCGGTGAAGCTGTCCCCGATCGCCGCGTACGAGCCGATGGTCTTGAGTGTCGTCGTCGCTGCCACGGGACCACATCCTTCACCCCGTCACGTGACCTACGCCATCGTAGGCAGGGGTTGACGGACCGTGATTTATACCACCCGGCAGGTGAGGAATAACAGCGCGTGAGGCCGGGACCCTCCTCGGGCCCCGGCCTCACGCGGGTCTGGCATCCGTCTGGGGGACCGTCAGATGCCGACGCCCTTGGAGCGGAGGTAGGCCAGCGGGTCGATGTCGGAGCCGTAGGACGGGCCGGTGCGGATCTCGAAGTGGAGGTGCGGGCCGGTCACGTTGCCGGTGGCGCCGGAGAGGCCGATGCGCTGCCCCGCGGTGACGCTCTGGCCGACCGAGACCGACAGCTGGGAGAGGTGGCCGTACTGGGAGTACTTGCCGTCGGCGTGCCGGATGACGACCTCGTTGCCGTACGCGCCGCCCCAGCCCGCGGAGACGACGGTGCCCGCGCCGACCGCCTTGACGGTGGTGCCGCTGCTCGCGATGAAGTCGACACCGGTGTGGTAGCCGCTGGACCACATGGCGCCGGCGGTCTTGTACGCGGTGGAGACGCCGCCGCCGACGGGGGCGACGAAACCGGAGGAGGGCGCGGCCTGCTGCTGCTCGGCCGGGGCGGCGGGTGCGGCCGGGGCCTCGGCCTCGGGGGCGGCGCCCTCGTCCGAGGACCCTTCGCCGGCGGCGCTCTCGTCCGAGGCCGCCTCCGCGGAGTCGGCCGGGTCCTCGTCGGCGGAGGGATCGGCGGAGGAATCGGCAGAGGACTGCTCGGCGGGGGCCTGAGTCCGGGTCGGGGCGGACTCGGCGGTGTGCGCGGCGTCGCCCTCGGCGCCGAGCTTCAGCTTCAGCCCGGGGTGGATCAGCGAGGGGTCGGCTCCGACGGCCGCGCGGTTGGCGGCGTAGAGCTGCTGCCAGCCGCCGCCGAGGTGGCGCTGCTCGGCGATCTTGGAGAGGTAGTCACCCGGGACGACCGTGTACACGGCCGGCGCGGCCGTCCGCACCTGGGCGACGGGAGCGGCCCGCAGCGCCGCGGGGACCTGAGCGGCCCGGACGGGGGCCGTCGCCGGGGCGGCGGCGGGGGCCGCGTGGGCGCCGGCGGCTCCGAGCAGCGGGAGCGCGAGGGCCGCGCCGCCGGTACCGGCCATGGCGAAACCGCGGGATATCGAGGGGGACTTGGGACGGCGGTGCTTACCCTTTGCAGGCATGGCGAATTCCTCTCCGTCGCCTGCGAGGTGAGCTGTCGGGTTCGGACTGGAGATGTCCGGCCGTACATGAACAGCACATGTACGGCTTCACCCCGAGCCGTCCCGGTACAAAGATCCGGAACAGCGGCTTACCTGGTTCCCCCGCTCCTGCCGCGCGCGTGAATAGTCGGGTGCGGTTTCCGGACGGCGGCAGGATTCGGCGGTCCATCCGGATCGATCGCGAAGGTAATCGAGTTGTGCCACACCTAACAAGCCGTGAATTTCCTGACGGAATATCAAGGGTGTGGGACCGACGGAATTCCGGTCACCCTGTGTCCATTCAGCGGCGGCAAAAGCCGCCCCGGCAGGGAAATTCACCTTTGACGATCAGGCACTCACGGTCACCGTATGATCTGGCTCACGGGGACGTGCCCGATCTCGCTTCCACTCATGGCAAGTTGTCGCCAAGTAGTGTAATTCGGACATCCCCACGACCAGGCAGAGGAGCCGCCGTGACCCAGCAGATACCCCAGAGCCCGTCCACGGAGCCGAGGCTGGCCGGAGTACGCAACTTCCGTGACGTGGGCGGGCTGCCGACCGCCGACGGCCGAAGGGTCAAGACGGGACGACTGTTCCGTAGCGGACATCTCGCCCATGCCACCGAAACCGATGCAGAATTCCTCGCCGCTCTTGGACTGCACACCATCTTCGACTTCCGCAACGGCGCCGACCACGCGCTGGAGGGGCAGGACGTGGAACTGCCCGGCGTGCGCAATGTCAACATTCCGCTCTCGGACCCGGCGGACGGCACGGAATTCTGGAAGATGGTCCGCGAGGGCGGCCTCGAACAGCTCCGCACGGTCCTGGGCGACGGCAAGGGCGCCGCGCGGATGGCGAACTCGTACCGCGGGATGATCAAGAACCGCACCGCCGAGCACGGCCGGGTGGTCCACGCCCTCGCCGAGGACAGCGTCCCGGCCCTCATGCACTGCGCCGCCGGCAAGGACCGGGCCGGCCTGTCGATCGCCGTCACCCTGCTCGCGCTGGGCGTCGAGCGCGAGGCGGTCGTGGCGGACTACCTGGAGTCGAACGCCCCGCACAACCGCTACCGGGTCCGCCGCGGCAGTCGGTCCGCCGAGGCCCGCTCCCCCGAGGTGATGGAACTGCTCGCGCCGCTCTTCGACGCCCGCGCCGAGTACCTGACGGCGGCCTTCGAGACCATCGACGGCCACTGGGGCGGTCTGGACCGCTACCTCGCCGAGGGCCTCGGGCTCACGCCCGAGACCCTCGACCGGCTCCGGGACCGCCTGCTCGACTGAGGTCGACCCAGGTGGCCGGACGGACGGAGCGGGCGGTCAGCGGTTGCCGACCGCCTGCTTCACCAGCGTCTTGCCGAAGTCCCACATCAGCCCGCCACCGCCGTGCGCCTCGTCCATGACGTCCCGGAAGGCGCCCACGAACCGGTCGACGTCCGCCTCGTCCACGATCAGCGGCGGGATGAGCTTGATCACTTCCAGGTGGTCACCGGAGACCTGTGTGAGGATCCGGTGCTTCTGGAGCAGCGGTACGACGACCATCTGCGCGAACAGCCCCTTGCGGGCCGCCTGCAGCATCGTCCACCGGCTGCGCAGCCCCAGCGAGGACGGACGCCCGAACTCGATCCCGATCATCAGACCGCGTCCCCGCACCTCGTGCAGCAGCTCGTACTCGTCCACCAGTGCCGCGAGCCGCCCGCGCAGCAGGTCGCCCACGGCCCGGGCGTTCGCCACCACCGCCTCGTCCTCCATGACGCAGAGCACCGCCAGACCGGCCGCCATCGCCTGCGCGTTGGAGCCGAAGCTGGCGGAGTGCACGAGCACCCGGTCCATGGACGAGTAGACCTTCTTGAAGATCCAGTCCTTGCCCAGGGTCGCGCCGACCGGCACGTAGCCGCCCGACAGCGCCTTGGCCACGCACACCAGGTCCGGCTCCACACCCGGCTCGTGCTGGTACGCGTAGAAGTCGCCGGTACGTCCGAGGCCGGTCTGCACCTCGTCCGCGATCAGCAGCGCACCCCGCCGGTGCAGCAGTTCCTGCGCGGCGAGCAGGAAGTCGGGCGGGGCGGAGATCACGCCCTTGCCCTGGATCGGCTCGACGACGAAGGCGGCCACGTCACCGCGCTTCAGCTCCCGCTCCAGGGCGGCCAGATCGCCGAGCGCGATCTTCGTGTCGGGCAGCAGCGGCGCGAAGCCGTCCCGGAAGCCGCCCTCCCCGTTGACCGAGAGCGAGCCCGTGGTGAGCCCGTGGAAGGCGTGGTCGCAGTAGAGGATCCTGGGCCGCCCGGTGGCGTACCGGGCGAACTTCAGGGCCGTCTCCACCGCCTCGGTACCGCTGTTGCCGAAGAAGACCCGGTCCAGGTGCGGACTGTACGAGAGCAGCTTCTCGGCCAGCAGCCCGGGCAGCGGCTGGCAGTCGAAGCGGGTCAGGTCGGCGAGCTGGGCGTCCAGGACGTCGTGCAGGGCGCGGCGGACCACCGGGTGGTGCCGGCCCAGGCCCATCACCCCGAAGCCGGCCAGCATGTCGAGGTAGTCGTTGCCCTCGGCGTCCCAGAAGTGGGCGCCCTCGGCCCGCTCGTAGACCTTGTCGAAGCCGATGGTGCGCAGCATCCGGGGCAGCTGGTGGTTGAGGTGGCGGGCGTGCAGCTCGTAGCGCTCCCCGCCGCGCTCGGCCAACAGGGCGCCGAGGTCGAAGCCCTTGCCCCGGCCGCCCTCCCCCGCGTGGCCCGTGCTCATGCCGAGGTGCCCCGGTTGCCGCCGATCGTCTCCCGGGCCGCGCGCAGGGACTCCTTGAGCGAGCCCATGGTGGCCAGGACGGCGGTCGGCTCGTAGCCGCAGTGCGCCATGCAGTTCGCGCAGCGCGGGTCCTTTCCGCGGCCGTACTTGCTCCAGTCGGTGTCGTGGATCAGTTCCCGGTACGTGGGCACGTACCCGTCGCTCATCAGATAGCAGGGGCGCTGCCAGCCGAAGAGGGAGTAATTCGGAATGGCCCAGGCGGTGCAGGGGAAATCCACCTTGCCTTCCAGGAAGTCCAGGAAGAGCGGGGAGTGGTTGAGCCGCCAGCGCCGCCGGTTGCCGCCCGCGAAAGCCTTCCTGAAGAGTTCGCGGGTCTGTTCGACGCCGAGGAAGTGCTCCTGGTCGGGTGCCTTTTCGTACGCGTAGGCCGGCGAGATCATCATCTCGTCCACCTGGAGGTCGTCATTGAGGTAGTTGAGCACCTCGATGATGGTCTGCGGGGTGTCGGTGTTGAAGAAGGTGGAGTTCGTGGTCACCCGGAACCCGCGCTTCTTCGCCTCCTTGATGGCCGCGACCGCCTCGTCGAACACGCCCTCCTTGGCCACGGACTCGTCGTGGCGTTCGCGCAGACCGTCGATGTGCACGGCGAAAGCGAAATAGGGGGACGGGGTGAAGTTCTCGATCTTCTTGCGGAGCAGCATGGCATTGGTGCAAAGGAAGACATACTTCCGTTTGGCCACCAACTGGCGCACGATCTCGTGGATCTGCGGGTGCATCAAGGGCTCGCCGCCCGCGATGGACACCATCGGCGCACCGGACTCCAGCACGGCGCCGACCGCCTGGGCCACCGGCATGCGCTGCTTGAGCACCCCGGCCGGGTGCTGGATCTTTCCACACCCCTCACAGGCCAGGTTGCAGGCGTAGAGCGGTTCCAGCTCGACGATCAGCGGGAACTTCTCACGCTTGCGGAGCTTCTGTTCGAGAAGATAGGTCCCGACCCTGATGGTCTGGCGCAGCGGCATGGCCATCTGGCTCACCTCCTGGGGAGCAGCAAAGAACGGTGCCAGTCATGAAACGCGGGCAGTACGGCGCGCAGTACGCGGAAGGCCGATATTCCACCGCGAACCGTGCCGATACGGACGAGCTCATGCTCCGGAGCGTCCACGATCACCCGGACGGCCGCAACCGGACGGCCCGCGCCTGCTGTGGCGCTGCCGCGGGTCGCGGTCCAGAGGGTGGCCGCGGACTCCATGTCGACCCCGATGGCGCCGGTGGCACGCAGCTGCGCGCGCTCCTGGCCCCGTACGACATGGTCGGATCCGGTCAGTGCGCCGACGTGCACGGTCCGGCCGGGCGCCGCCCGGGCCAGTGCCTCGGCGAGCAGGGCGGTCCCGGCGCAGGCGACGGTGCCGCGCGGGTCCCGGGTCTCCTCGGCGACGATCAGGTCGCCGGGGCTCATGCCGGGCACCAGCCCGGCGCAGAATCCCGTGGCCAGGACGGCCGCGCCGCGCAGCCCCGGCTCGCCGAGCGCCCGGCCGACGGCCCGCTCGGCCGCGCGCGGGCCCATGCCGGTGCGCAGGACCGCGTACCCCGGCGGCGCGGCACCGCGTGCGCCGCGGGCGCCGCTGCGCAGGGCCGCCTGCTCGATGCGCAGCGCGCAGGCGACCAGCAACGGGGCGGCGGCGGGCCCGCTCCCGGCGGCGCTCATCAGGCCTCCTCGGCCCGGGCGGGGGCGACCTCGCGGGCCGGGTGCGCGCCGTGCCACCCTTCGGGGCCGAACGGTTCCCCGTACAGGTAGCGGCCGAGCGCGGTGAGCGGGAACACCTGCCGGTACAGGTGGTAGTTGATGGAGAAGTCCCAGGGGAAGCCGGTTCCGGTGAAGTACGGCTCGTCCCAGGAGCCGTCCTCGCGCTGCGTGTCGACGAGGTGGGCGATCCCCCGTTCGACGGACGCGGCGTCCCGCTCGCCCGCGGACAGCAGGGCCATCAGCGCCCACGCGGTCTGCGAGGCGGTGGAGGCGCCCCTGCCGGCCCAGGACGGGTCCTTGTACGATCGCTGGTCCTCGCCCCAGCCGCCGTCCTCGTTCTGTACGGACTCCAGCCAGCCCACGGCCCGCCGGATCGCGGGATGCGCCGGAGAGATGCCCGCGGCCGTGAGCGCCGGCACCACGGATCCGGTTCCGTACACGTAGTTGGTGCCCCAACGGCCGAACCAGCCGCCCCAGGACTCCTGTTCGGCGAGCAGCCAGGCGATGCCGCGGCGGGTCCGCGCATCGCCGGCCCGGCCCTCGACGGCGAGCATCTCCACGACGTGGGCGGTGACGTCGGCGGAGGGCGGGTCGATGACCTCGCCGAAGTCGCAGAAGGGCAGCTTGTTCGGGAAGGGGCTGGTGTTGTCGGCGTCGAAGGCGCCCCAGGCGCCGTTCTTCGACTGCATCCCGAGGTTCCAGGACACTCCGCGGGCGATGGCGGCCTCGACGCGAGCCGGCTCGGGGTGCTTGATCCGGCGCAGCGCGAGGACCACCTCGGCGGTGTCGTCGATATCGGGGTAGTTGTCGTTGTGGAACTCGAACGCCCAGCCCCCCGGGGCCAGTCGGGGCCTGCGTACGGCCCAGTCGCCGCTGCGCACGATCTCCTCGCCGAGCATCCAGTCGGCGGCCTTCACCAGGGCCGGGTGGTCGGGGCGCACCCCCGCGTCGGCCAGCGCGATGGCGGCCAGGCAGGTGTCCCAGACCGGGGACTGGCAGGCCTCGATCATGCGGGCGCCGTCGGAGCGCCACACGGCGAACCGGTCCAGGGATTCCAGTCCGGCCCGCATCACCGGGTGCTTCAGGTCGTAGCCGAGCAGGTGCAGGGCGATGATCGAGTACACGGCGGGCGGCTGGATCCCGCCCCAGCAGCCGTCGTTCTCCTGCCGCTCGACGATCCAGCGGCCCGCCGTCGCCATCGCGGCCTTGCGCAGCCGGCGCGGGGCGAAGCGCCGGTACACGTGCAGGGCCTTGTCCATCCGCTGGAAGGCGCCGTCCCAACTGGTCATCGGGGCGAGAGCTTTGACGGGGTTCGGCACCCGGGCGTCGGTGTGCAGCTCGTCCAGCGCGAAGGGGGCCGGGCGGACCGGCCGCAGCGCGGAGACCACGGTGAGCGGAACGATGGTCTGCCGGGCCCAGCAGCCGAAGTCGTAGATGTTGAGCGGCACCCACGGCGGCAGTAAGACCAGCTCGGGCGGGAGTTGGGGCAGGTGGTCCCAGCTCCACCAGCCGAACAGCGCCAGCCAGATCCGGGTGAACACCCGGGCGGCGGCGATCCCCCCGTGGGCCCTGATCCAGGCGGAGGCGCGGGCCATGTGCGGGGCGTCGGGGGCGTCGCCCGCCAGGCGCAGGGCGACGTACGCCTCGATGGTGGCGGACAGGTCGCTGGGGCCGCCGTGGAAGGTGGCCCAGGTGCCGTCGCTCTGCTGCTCGCCGCGGATGAACAGGGCGGCGGCCCGTGTGGTGACCTCGTCCCCGATCCCGAGGAACTGCCTCAGCAGCAGGTCTTCGGCGTCCATGGTGACGTTGGTCTCCAGGTCGCCCTTCCACCACCCGGCCGGGTCCTGCCGGTCGAGCAGATGCCGGGTGGCCCGGGCAGTGGCCTCCCGGGCCCCCGCCAGCAGGCCGGGGGCCGGGGGCGCCCCGGCCGTATCCCGGCCGGGCGGACCCGGGGCCGCGTCCGCGGTCCGTACCACGCTGTCATCCGAGTCGGCGTCGCGGGCACCCGCGCCCGCGCCGCCGTCGGTCGTCGCTGTCATGGCTTCCCCTTTACCTGCAGTGTCCTCTGCTGTCCTGGGGTCTGCCGTCGGGGGGGGGCCCGCGGCCCAATAAAGGGGGGCCCGCCCCCCGCCCCCCCGGAAAAAAAAAGGCCCCGGGGGGGGGACCCCGGCTGGGTAAAAAAAAAAAAAGCCCCCACACC